>JBGOXQ010000174.1:0-4957 GCA_041479225.1 Bathyarchaeia archaeon | reverse complement strand
TATCGCTTACGGCAATCTTTACACTCAAGGCTTTGGCGGAGAACTCTTGTGCATCAACACTGCGAACGGAAACTTGGTGTGGAAATTCAACGATACAAACGGCGGAATCGACACACCATGGGGACTTCGACCAATATTCTTAGCTGCTATCGCAGACGGCAAAGTCTACGCCTTCAATAATGAGCACTCACCCAACGACCCACTGTACAGAGGCAATTCAATCTACTGCCTTGATGCTTTCACAGGCGAAGAAATCTACAAGATGCTAGGCTGGTCTGGCCAAACAGGCGGTCAAGGCGGCTCAACTGCGGCTCTTGCAGATGGCATCTTAACATACTACAGCTACTACGACGACTCGATTTATGCAGTCGGAAAAGGACCTAGCGCCATAACAGTTGACGCTCCATTGACCAGCATAAGCAAAGGGCAAAGCGTAGTAATAAGAGGCTACGTCAGCGACCAATCTGCAGGCGCAAAGAAACTGGTGCAAACTGGCGAATTCAACTCGGTCCCCGCAATGTCAGATGAAAGCATGGCAGGATGGATGGAATACCTGTATATGCAAAAGCCGATGCCGACAAATGCAACTGGTGTTCCAGTGACAATATTCGCAACTGATCCGAATGGTAATACAAACCAAATCGGAGAAGTGACAAGTGACAGCAGCGGGATGTTCTTCCTTAAGTGGGCACCAACGCTGGAGGGTCCATACAAGATTACTGCTGTGTTCCAGGGATCAAACTCTTATTGGCCTTCTTCGGCTGAAACAGCCATTGGAGTAGATCCAGCTCAAGCAGTGCCAACAGCAGCTCCAACATCTACACCAATACTTACGCCAACAGCCACTCCGGCGCTTGCTCCAACCGCTACGATTTCACCTTCGCCAATATCGACTAATCCATCGGGAAACGGATTTGGGACTGAATACTACGTCGCTATCGTAGCAGTTGTCATCATCATAGCCATAATCGCAGTCGCCGTCCTCCTTAGAAGACGAAAATAAACACAAAAACAACAAACATTCCCTTTTCCTTTTTTTATTAACTCTTATTCAGCAATTAAGCAGTTTAGCGCAAAGCAAAAAAGCTCAGTATCTTCTAACTGTTTCACAATCTGAGCAATTCTAGCTAGAGTTTGCAAAGGTTCATTTTCTCTCTCTCCTAAATTTCATCCGCCAGAACCCCAGCAAACCCACATAACTAAGCGAGCAAAAACCATTGCAACCCAATTTTTCTACGCAGTTTTCTATATATAGAGGGGGCTATAGCTGTTCCGAGCAATTGTTCAGAACCCTCAGCCAATAACAAAATCCAAATACAGATAAACAAGTCCCTACCACACCTCAAACATCCAAAGTTCAATTCCTCACCATTTTCACCGCCTTTGCCTGGTTAGACGAAAACCTATATACATCCAGCGCGTAGCATGAAAAGTAAATAAACAAGCAGACGGTACAATAGAGAAACCTGAAACCTGGAGGAATTCAAGTGAAAAGAACTGCAATGGTCTTTGCGCTAATTGTTTTTTCACTGGCAGTGTTCATGCCCTTCTCACTCATTCAAGGAGCAAACGCACAAAATACAACCTACACCATACAAAACGTACAGCACAACGTAAAGGTACTCTTCTCGGGACAAACAGTCATAAGCGATACCATAACCCTCTCAGGACAAATGCCTGACAACTTCATAGTCGGCTTCCCTTACAAATACGGAGCATACGTCCTGAAAGGTACAGCATATGACAGCAACTACAAAAATCTTCCACTAACCCTCGGTGTACAACTCCAAGAATCAGGCTACTACGGAGCGAGTGTGAGTCTCCCTGCTGGAACATCACAGACTTTTACGGTTGTCTTCACACTTTCAAACAATCTCCTCAGTGCCACAGTCGATGGATACAACCTTGACTATCCAGCTTACCCAAGTTTTGTAACAACAACCTCAAACTGTAATGTCACCGTCAATGTCCCACCAAGCGCTTACTTAACCACTATCGACAAACTTGACGGAGCGATCAATGCAAGCATATACCAGAAACAAAACCTGGAAGCACTCTCTTATTCACCTGCAACTGCCAGTTTTCAAGTTCCTGTTGGCGGACTGCAAATGGTTGACATTCCAAGCCTCAACCGGCAAATCAACATAGACTCTGCAGGAGCAGTCACATGCTCAGATACCTACCAACTAGTCAACAACTCAACAGGCGTCATAAGTTCCTTTGCCATAGATTTGTCACCTAACGCCCTAAAGATCGTTGCTAGAGATGGATTGGGAAGAACTTTAACTATGGATTCTCAACTCAGCACTGTAACAAGAACAGAAAACGTCAGCCTATTGCTAACCATGGATCCTGGTGATTCCTCGCAGATAATCTTGGATTATTCGCTGCCCAGCGCTTCTCCGACGCAATCTGGGAAGTTTGTCCTCAATCTTGATTTGTTGCCCTATATGGATTACTATGTTAAATCGGCTTCCGTGACCGTTGTTCCTCCTGAAGGCGCGAAAATCACTTCACCGCAGCTTTCCTCAATTGGATTTTCCTCAAGTTTGACTCGAGATGCTTTTCAGGATACTTTGACTGTTAACAGGGAAGGTGTAAGTTTTGTTGATAGTAGCATTCCGTCGGAGGATGTTTTACAGGTTTCATATGATTATAGTCCTCTGTGGATAGCTTTCCGTCCAATATCTTGGGTTTGGGCAATAGCCATCGTTGGCTGCATCATCGCAGCTATCTGGACTAGACCCAAAACTAAAGCGCCTGTGAGGATGGTGACGGCAAAAATGACTGCAGGACTTAGTCCAGACCACATAAAGACATTCACCGACGCTTACGAGGAAAAGAACAAGATTATGTCTGAAATCAGGTCGCTTGAAGCTAGAGCGCAAAGAGGCAGAATGCCTAGAAGCAGGTACAAGGCGCAGCGGAGAACTTTGGAGCTTCGATTGAAAACGCTGAATCAGAACATTGCCGAAGTGAAAAGCATCATGCGCAGTGCAGGTGGAAGTTACGCAGACACAGTTAGACAACTCGAATTTGCAGAGGTTGAGCTGAACGAAGTTGAGTTGGCAATGAGCAATGTTGATGCACGTCACGCTACAGGTGAAATACCTATAGATGAATACCGGAAGCAGCTTGCGGAGCTTGAGCGGCGGGAAAACAAAGCAGAGAACACCATCAGTGGGCTTCTGTTGAGGCTTCGTGGAGAAATTGGTTAAATAAAACCTAAATGCTTTTATCTTCCTTTTTTGCTTTTGATGAAATTCAATAGAGGTATGAAGTATGGTAAAAATAATGGTTGACAACAGTAAGTGCAATGGGTGCGAAACCTGCGTAAACACTTGTCCAATTGGCGTTTACGAGATTAAAGACTGCAAATCTACACCAGTCAAGGTTGATGAGTGTTTGGTTTGCCGCGCTTGTGAAGCTCAGTGTCCACAAGGCGCAATTCAAGTAATTGAGTAAACTACTTGATTTTTCCCGTTGCAGCAGTCGTTAACGCTTGTAGAGGCGTTTAACGTTCAATTTTTCTTTTGATAATTATTTTTTGGGGTCTATTGCTCTTTGCTGTCTCAAGTGGGCAATGTACTTTGGGAAAGAAGAGAAAGGCAAAGCCTAACCGCAACAATGGGCTAAACTGCATTTACTATACCCAACATTTTTCCCTTATGTTGTTAAAAGAAGCGGGTTTTAGGCGCTGAACTATTGGAAACACAAATTGAAAACTTTTCGTTATTTTTTTCAACATGTTATTGACCCAAAAAACGTCAATACCGACTTACCCCCATAGTGTTTTGCGCATCTGCTCTCTGCTACTACCCTATCCCCCTCCCACTTTTTCTGCATAGTTTGACTATTAGGGTTCAAATATGCTCGTCGGTTTGCGGTTTAGCTTACTTTTGTGCTTAGAATTCGCCAATAGGACCCTACCCCCTAGAGGTTTCTGCAAAGAATCTCTAACAGCATCCAAATAGGCTGGCAAAATCTCGCTTTAGCAGCTCAATTTTCATATTTTCTGAGTTGCTATTACATTTAACCCTTCAATTTTGTTGAAGTATTTGCTATTTCTCGTGACAAGCCCGTATCCTCGGGTCAAGGCAATTGCTGCAATGAACGTGTCTGAAAGGCTGATGGCTTGACCTTTCGCTTCCAAAACCGCGAAGATGTGTCCAGCCTTTCGAGCGGCTCCTGGTGTCAACTGCAGAATAGGGAGCCTGCGCAGAAGTCTTTGTGCATCGTGAAGGCGTTTCTTTTCTTGCTTAACCTTATGGATGCCATAGTACAGCTCATAAACGTTCACAACTGTGGTGCAGAGGACATTTTTCTCCTCTTCTAATCTGCTAATGAGTGTATGCGCTTCTTGCCTGTTTTTGAGGAGGTCTATGAGTATGTCTGTGTCGATTACTATTTTGGAAGTTTCCATTTCTTCCACGACTCGTCTATAGCTGCTTCCATCTGCGCGGCTTCTTCGTCGGTCATGTCTTTCCATAAGCCCGCCAAATCAGAAATCTTGGTCCCTTTCTTTCGTTTCATAGTAAGATGCTTGATTGCATCATCAAGGGAGACTGGTCTCTTCAGTTTGATTTGCAATTCTCCTGCAATCTGGCTGAGTTCAGCGTACGTTTCCTTGCTGACTTTGATCGTCTTAGATTCAGTCATGCTTGGGACACCAGTAACTAAGTGGCAAAAGACACCTATTAAATTTGTCAAGACTAATCAAAAACAACTAACTTCTTCGGAACTGCGCCGCATTTTCCTGATTGAAGCAATTATCTCTTCAGTCTCTTCATCAGTCATATCCCACGAACCCGCAAGATCAGAAATCTTAGTTCCCTTCTTTATCTTAGGCATAAGAATGCCTTTCTCCAATTAAAATAAGATAGAACCCTTGCGTAGAAAAGCTTTCGGTAGCAAAGAAGTTTAGGTTTCGTAGAGCTTGGTTTGTTTCCGGAGGAAG
>JBGOXQ010000173.1:0-4965 GCA_041479225.1 Bathyarchaeia archaeon | reverse complement strand
GCGCTAAATCATGCATCATCGTATCAATAGCCATAGCTTCAGCGAAGTCTCCCCTCTTGTGTGCCTCAGCTAAGTGTTCCTTTGCTAATTCATCAATTTCCTGCAATACCTCGCATGCAGGACCAGGGTCTAGTTGCTGTAAGACTGGACCGATTGTTCGCTCAACAAAATCCGACTTGTTTGGCACTTTATCTAACATCACATAAAGATCTTCTCGCAAAGACATGTTAAATGGTCTGTGACCAGGCCCGTCTTTAGGACGCCCTCCCAAGGTCATTATATATCGCCACTTATTACTACACGGTCTGCGCTTTTGAGCTTTTTCCATAAATTTTTCAAGGTTACATTGTTGTGGAAGCTTACACCCGCACGCGCGACATAGTTTCCTGCGCATGAATTTTTTTCAATATGGGCTCCATCCTTTTCTAATGATATTCACTGAAAATCCATTTGTGTCTTCAACTGAGGGAGATAGATTGTCTGAAACCAAAATAAGCGTGAGAAGGCTAAGGGACTTTGCAACGCAATTACCTATAGATTTGCCGCTGCGCGATATCCTCCTTGCAGAAGAGGATGAAATCCCGGTTTCCACATTTTTAGCACGACTGCCAGTTTGGCTTCAATTAAGTAAGTTCAAGAGGAGCCGAAATTAAGTGGTTAATCATACTTCGATATGGGTTTTGCGCAAAATTAATATGAAAAACATAATGCGCGAAGTCTTGCGTAGCCGCATTATAAAAAGCATAAGAATTTGTCGCAAAATTAATAGCCTGAGCACGGTCTTTCGTGTGCTTGCTTATATAGGACTATCTGCATCATGTTTTTTCCTGACAGAATTTCTTGCCATACATTTCAATTTTCAATTGCACAGCATGCCTCTTTTGACTTTTCCGGCTACAACGCTGATTGGATTGGTGGCCTCTGAGTCCAAACCCGATGAAGAACCAGATAACACGAATAGTGACAACAAAAAAGGCGAGAAATCTTCGGATGAGCTAAAGAAGGAAAGGAGCAAGGAAAAAGGAGCAGACGGGATTCTTCAGCTTTTCTTTCCTGCTATCCATAGAGTTGAACGGACTGCTGAAAGCGGAATCAGCGTCGTTGCTTACCTCAGGGTGAGTGATGCTAGGCAAGTTCTGGGTCAAAGTTTAATGTGCCAAGAGCGTGAACTTCGCGCTAGAGCGAAAATAGTTGGAGCGGCACTCATTTATTGGATCATTGATGCTGGAAAGAGCGGGAAGGATTTTAGTGCTAGAAAGCTTGGAACAATCCTTGCGTTAGCAGCCGCGGGGAAATTCCAAAAGTTAATCATCTCTGAAATTGATAGAGCTGGAAGAAAGTCACTAAGGCTACTGGGTTTTCTCTTGCAACTTCGAGGTTACGGAGTTACGATAGTCACCCCCACCCAGGAGCTTGATATCGAAAAACTGGGAGACTTCATAATTACCGCTGTTAAAGCATTCGCAGCCGAAGACCAGAACAACATTCGAGGATACGTTGCCCTCAGGTCAAAGGTTCAAAACTTTTGTAATCGTAAATGGAATTTCGATGTGCCAATTGCATATCAAAAGAAAAAGAAATGGATATGCAAGGTTCCTGGATGGGACCCTGTGATAGACGAACTGTTTACGCTCCTTTTAAAGTGCAAAAAATACGGAATAGTCTGTGATGTTGTCAATAATCACTTCAAGGATTTTCTAAAAGAAAAACCTTTAACACGCCAACAAATCAGACAAATTCTTTCTAATCCAGTCTATAAGGGTAGCCCAAGGTGTTCCGGAGAAGTTGCCGAAGAAAAGTTCCCAGATGCAGTCGTAATTGACCCCAGCTTGGCCTACGTCAGCGAAGAAACGTTTGAAAAAACGCAAAAAATTATCACAGCCAAAAGTGCGAAGTACTCGCGCCGCAAGAAAACTGTGCAGGAACTTGTGGAAACAGCTGGTCTTGAAGTTTTGGACTTTCTGCCAACCGTCAAAGTTCACTGCCCGCGTTGCAATGGTGAAATGCGCGGCGGTGGGGGCTATGACTATGTTTGCCCAAGCTGTAGCAAGCACCGTAACCCAGTAAAAAAGAAGGAACTTGAGAAAATTCTTGAATGGGTGCTCAAACGTGAAAAAGTTCTCCGGTTGCTAGTCAAACTCTTGGAAAAATACAAGCTCACAGGTAAGAAATGGGAAGATGAAGACCTCGAAGGCTTCCTTAATGAACATAAAAAGAACGACGATGGTCACGAGCGCGCGCCAGTGCGTTGCTAAATTAGCTTTATTGTGTTAATTCTTACTCATTTTGCGAGTAACGTTATGGATCGAGCCTTTCTACTCCAACTCGATTTCTGAAACGCGTCAACTGAGACGGATGATAGGGCTTTTCTTCATCTTCGATGTTGCAGACTTCTCTCAAATCCTCGTCGTTCCACAATCGCCTGTACAGTTCCCTATCGCTCAGAATATTCTTGACTCGTTTAACGATCAACGCTTTGAAAATGCCGATGGGTTTTCTGGGAGGTCTGCCTGCGCCTTCTTGGTGGTAGGCTTCTGATAGAGATTCTTCTATGTCTTGGAGGTTTAAGCTGCGCAAAATGGAGCAAGAACGTTCATTCTTCTCCATAGTAGATTAAGAATCTGATCAAATACAAATCTGTTAAGCATGAAAGTGTCAATCAAAATAATTTAGCAACAAGCTGGCGCGCTAAAGAGAAATCTTGAAGAGATTATTTTGGACAAACTGTTTGTATCCGTTTCTCACCGTTGCCTCCGTCACGCGCGATGCTTCGGCAATTTCTCTCTGTGTCTTCGCTTCTCCTGTAAGGATTGAAGCAATGTAGCATGAGGAAGCTGCAAGGCCGACTGGGTTTTTTCCTTGGCAGAATTTTTCGTTTTTCGTACAACAAACGATTTTTTCTGCGATTTCTACGGTTTTTTCCTGTTGGAAAAGACTGATTGCTAACTTCCGTACGTGAAGATCAGACGCCGTGAACTTGTTTATGAGGTTCATTTTTTTGGATAGGCTGTTATACGTGCGCCTTATTTTTTGTGGACCGATTTTCGACAGGTATGCTATTTCCTTCAGTGATTGAGCAATTCCAGTCTGTCTGCAGGCGATATAAACAATTGTTGCAGCTAACACTTTTGCGGGTTTTCTTTTGGTAAGGTTTGCACTGATAATTGTTCTGTAAACTTCTAAAGCAAGTTTTAGGGTATTCTCGGGAACGGACATGCTTTGACCGATTTTTGTGACCTCATATAAGACCACCGCCAAGTTTCTTTCTGTAGCGTCCGATGCCCTGAGCAGCTTTTGCCATTTTTTAGAGTTGTTTTCACCAAACCCCAAATGGGCGGTGGGATTTTCATGGTTGGCTTGGAAACTACTTTGCCTTATTGGCTTCCGTGATTTGTTTATGGTGCTGTGATCTAAGACGAAACCACAGTTTGAGCACACCGTTTTCTTGCTGTATTGAGACAGCCGTTTGCTTCCACAGTTGGGGCATTTTACGAGTTTTTTGGGGGCGGTTTTCACCGCGGCTTTTTGTTGAGTCATTTGGTCTGCCTCACTGGTTAATTAAAATCGCTGGAACGTTTGTGTGGTCTGGCTGTTCTAAGAGTTCGGTGTATCGATTGAAAATTTTCTCTATTTTCAGGGTTTTTCTGTCCTTTGGCATTGGTGGTCTTTTGGCTTTTCCTTTTGTGTATCTTGTCCGAATTGTGTTTGCTTTTTTGAAGAGTTTTGTGTCAACGATTCTATATTCTCTAACGTAGTCTTTGAATCCAGCGACGCTGAATCTCCCGACATACAATTCGTTCGTGACAATGTCTCGTACTGCCCGGGCGTTCCACTCCTTGACTTTTTTAGTTTTTATTCCCTGTTTGTTTAGCAGGAATGCCGCGTGGGGAAACGACTTTGACCTCACGTATAGGCTGAGGATTTTGTTTACTAGGTTAACTTCGGTAGAGTTTGGGCGGAGGCATCCATCGCTGGTTCTGTTATAGCCTAAGGGCGGATTATTGTTTGGCCATTTATGTTCCTTTGCAAGTGCATATAAGCCCATTTTTGACCTTTCCCCGATTATTTCCCGTTCAAGCTCAGAATAGGACGCCAAGTTTCGGAAATTGAATCTACCCAGCGATGTGGTTGTGTCTATGTACTCGGTTGCACTGCATAGGCCTATCCCTAACTTTCGAAGGCTTTTTTCCGTGGTTACCAAGTCTATTAGTGATCGGCAAATGCGGTCAAGTTTCCAGGATATGACCACGTCGAATTCTCCCTGCTTTGCCTGTTCAAGCATGAATTGAAACTTTGGTCTTTCAGTGTTTTCTCCGCTCTTTCCTTCGTCGACAAAGACGTATTTTACGTTCCAGCTTCGTTCCTCACAGTATTTCCAACAGCTACTCACTTGCTCCTTAATGCTGTAACCAAACTTGCTAAACGAGGATGTCCTCGCGTAGATGGCTGCACTTTTTTTCTTTTTGGTTTTGGGCGTTTCTACTTTATTTTTCATTCTCTGGCATCTCCAATTCTGCCCCATTTCCCGGGGATAATATGGTAGTAAAAACGGGGACGCTGCACAGTTTTACTCCGTTTTCGTTGAGAATTTTCTCTACGTTGAATAAGTGCTTGAGCGATCGGCTTAACCGGTCTAGTCCGGAGACAACTACGACATCAAAGCATCCTGACTTGGCCTCGTCAGCACTTTTCCGCTCAGATATATGCTTGGCTAGTAAAAGCCTTTTTTCGCTGTCCAAAAGAGACCACAAGACCAGGTGTTTTCCTTTGACGCGCAAGCAAGTTTCGTCACCATGCCATCGCCCACTTGTATCCACTTTATCTTTCTCAAGGTATTTGTTGACTAAGCCCACATAATTTTTGATCCATCCATAAACTGTGCCATGTGAGATTTTGATGCCGTAGACTGATTCAAAATGGCCTTCAATAGCGCGCAGGCTTACGCCTCTGTAGTATAAGTCGATC
>JBGOXQ010000172.1:0-4981 GCA_041479225.1 Bathyarchaeia archaeon | reverse complement strand
TATATCCCGACTACAATCGCAAACCCTATAACCCCAAAGATTAGCAGCCCAAAACCATAGCTGAACTGCTGAGTTTTATCAGCTTGAATCCCCAAAGCGCCGCTTGCATAATTCAAGCTGGCAACCATCAATAGACCGCCTATGGCTAAAAGCACCGTCATAGCAACCAAAACAACTGATGTTACCTTAATCACAGCAGGTCATCGATTGTTTTGTGAGCTTTTGGAGATATAAAATTTATCTTCCCTAGAAATCCGGGTAGTTTTGATGAAAACAGAAATTGTCATGTTGAAAACAAAATAAAAAAGAAAAGAAGATGCTTAGCTAAGTTCAACCTTAGCCAGCAGTGCGAAGTTGTCGAGGCTGTTCAGTTGTACTGCCGAGTTGGAGATTGTATAAAGTGTGTTGCCGATGTAGAGGCTTCGGGTTATCCAGTAGTCATAGCCATTGTCGTAACCGTAATAGTAGTAGTAATTATTGTTCTGCGTTAAGTTTGCGAGTAGTTCGCTGCTGAGCTGAGTTACGTTGCCCCGCACTTCAAAGCCGCCGTCCAACGTCACCTTAAACACGTATGCACCTTGCCAAACGAATTGCGGATATTCAACCGTAGTTGAGCCTCCTACGAATCCCGGTGCACTGGTTGGGGTTGGGATACCCAAATCAGATGGCACGCTTCCGGTTCCCGATGGATTCGTTGGCGGAACTGATTTCACGTCTGGAGTTGAATTCGTCAGATTTTGGTTAAGATACAGTGCTATTGGAATCACCAGCATGTCTTTGGATTTTTCAAACAGAAACGCATGCGGGTCATTAAGCGCTGGGCTTTCTGTCCCTTG
Organism: Bathyarchaeia archaeon; assembly: GCA_041479225.1. Lineage (GTDB taxonomy): Archaea > Thermoproteota > Bathyarchaeia > Bathyarchaeales > Bathycorpusculaceae > JADGNF01. The sequence continues at coordinate 4,145 of JBGOXQ010000172.1, read as the reverse complement.
GTCGCCTATAACGATTTTAGCCACTTCTCTGGGTGCCTGAACATTGCTTACATCGAACATCGAAAGCTTCACCCCTAAGATTGCAGTGTAATATATTGCTCCTGGGTTGTGGACTAAATCAGCGTCGATGCTTGCGTTCACGTCTTTGCCTAAACCGATAACGTGGGTTGCGTCGTAGGGGTAAAGATAGTTGCTGTAGCCTGGGATTGTCAAGTTTCCAAGTACCTGCGGGTTCGCGGGTTGACTGAGGTCTATCACGAACAGTGGATCAATCTGGTTGAAGGTCACGAGGTAGCATCGGTCGCCCATAAATCTGGCTGCGTAGAAGTCTTCTCCTGCTCCAATGTTCTCAAGTTTGCCGACAACATTAAGGTTCGAGTCTAATGTGAAGACGGTCGTCGCCTGCTGAGAAGAACTGCCGACTGCTTCGAATGCAAAGAGCCAACCGCCGTAGGTGGTTGTGACTATTCTGAAGTAGCCGTTGTACTCATCCATCATGTACTGGTTCTCTACAGAGCCCGACACATTTCCTTGAGCCGCAAAGGTGAAGGCACCTCCGTCTATGTGTACTCGGTAGATGACTGTTCCCTGCCAAACTGGCGTTCTCATGATCGGCATCGGCATAGGAAGAATTGTCCCTGCATCATTTGACGTTGAAGCAGGAGAAGAAGCTGTTGAAACGACGGTTTCGCTGTAAATCGCGTCTGGGTAAGTCACATAGATGTTGTTGGTGGAAACGTAGATGGTGCCTGCGCCTCCCATCATGAGAGTTAAGTTTCCTGCTACTTCTGCGTCGTTCATGATGTTTAAGCCGACGAATGTGTTGTAGCTGTAGCTGCCGCTGGTTTCCGCGGAGGAGTTAGTGTAGTAAATGGATGAAGCTGTCATGTCAAAAAAGTTGATTCCAGTGTACACTCTTGGAACGATAACTGTGTTATTTGTAATATAGACTTGCTGCGTAACTACGGCGTAAACATAGTTGCCAATCATGCGCGAGTTGCTGTTGTAGTAGTCTCCACTTACGGTGAAGTTTCTCGCAAGCACCGGGTTAGCTTTGTCTGTAACATCATACACGCCGATGAAAGTCAAATCCGTAGTGGAATAACTCGGATACATCATGGTTTTTCCAGGCTCGCCAGTTTCTACGGTCACATTATAGTAATCGTAGATGTATTTGTTGCCGATAGCTACCACTCGGGAGCCATCTTGACTTAGGAACAAGCCTGACAAGTAAACATCAGGGTAACTTATCTTGGCGAGAACTTTGGCGTCTTGAGGATTAGCGTTCAGAATGAAGAGCGTGTTGTTGCTGATGACGTAGAGGTATTTGCCGTCAGTTTTCACAGTGTCTGACTCATCTACTCCCACAACTTGGACGTTTGTGTTTGAGTGGCTAGTGTCTCCAGTGGTGGTGGTCCATTGAACATGTGATTCAGATGCGGGCGCGGAGGTGGGTGCAGGCATTGGCATGCCGTTTTTGTCACCGCCTACGAATGCATAAGTGTTTCCTCCTGGTCTCGTCCAGTAGCTTGTAGGGGAGTTGGTTTCGATGTTTGGGTTCTTAGCGATAAGGAAACTTCTCATTTCGTCATAGGAGCTGAAAGTTCTCATAGGCGAAACTCCATTCGAAGGATTCGGCAAAGGCTTAGGCGAAATTCCTGGTCCTGTTCCGTAGCTGTAAATCAACGCTACGCAAACTGATGCTAAGAGAATTGCCATTAATCCATAAGCATAAGCTTTCTTCTTGACTTCTTTCTGTACCATATATTTTTCACCGATTATCCTATTACTGCCTGCTTATTTGATGCTAAGCTTCAGTACGGCATGTACCAGTAGTTAGTACGGACGAAGCGCCCATACACGAAACGCCTCGTACCAGAATATCCCGCAAACTACCGCGCCGAAGGCGATTATGAACAAGTTCTCGCGGGTAAACCCTGAGAGGAGAAACAGCAGGAACGCCAGATAGAACGTTGTGGCGAAAACCGCGTAGAAGAAGTACCTTGGAAACAGCAGTTTCCCCAACTTCACGTAGTGCCTGAGCACGCCGATTTTCACTTCGCTGACCAGAAAATAGTGTCCACCAGGCTCCTCCTTACTCACCAAGCCCAACTCGCGGAGCTGCTCAAGATGGTGATGTGCCACGCTGGGGCTGCTGAAATGCAAGGATCGTTGAACTTCGCGGACGCTCTGGGGGCTTCCAGTTTTGAGGAGAAGCCAGTAGACTTTCCAGGCTTTGCCACGCAGGGCGTACTCGAGGTCTCTTTCTTGGTCAGGGTTCAATCAGCTCGACTCCACGAACTATATTGCACAGGTCGAAACATATAAGACCACTTTTTAGAACACCCCGTTCTGATGCTGAAATGCACCGAAGAAGTTACAGGCAAAATTTATCAACCTGAAGACTCTTTGAAGATGAAGGTGTTGTATGTGAAGAAAATCGAATTCACCTCAGGCGGACTCGTGGAGATGGAGGAAATCCTCAAACGTGCTGAGGTGGGACGCCTTGCACTCTACGATGGCTCAACGCCCTACATAATTCCCTTAAACTTTGCTTACCTCAGCGGCAAAATCTGTTTCCACTGCGACTGGAAGGGTAAAAAACTCGATATAATCGCCAAGAATCCGCGGTGTTGCTTTGAGATAGACGAGTTCATGGGGGAAGTCAGCTACCACTACGATGCGTTGTGCCACTTGGATTACGACAGCGTCATCGCCACAGGCACAGCACGCTTAGAAAACGCGGAAGAAACAAAGTGGCAATTCTTTCAGTTGTTGCACGAGAAGTACAAGGAGATTTACCGCAAACCCGTCTCGGAAGGCGGCAAAATGTTCGACCGCAAACGCGTAGTTGAAGCCTGCTGCGTAGTCATTGATGTGGAAGAGTTGACGGGTCGCAGGGAACGCACCGTGGACATGAAGAGAAGCAAAGTCATGTGGCGGCACACGTTTTAATAAACAAAAAAAGAAAAGTTGTGGTTGAAAGCTAAAAGAGAAAAATTGCTATCGCTTAAGTTTTTGTTTTGTCGTTTGCTGCGTTTGCGGATAGTCCTTGGGGCAGGTCGGGGAAGTTTGCGCTTACTCTTTGTTCTGCAACTGTGGCTGCTTCGGCAAGTATCTTGGAGGCGTCTTCGTTGACGTTGTTGAAGTTCAGAGACATTCCTGAGCCTGATCCTGCTTCCATCATTAAGCCGCTGAGCATGTTGCCTATTTCGCTTAGTTCGTTTTCTGCTTCTGGCATTACGCCGCATAAGCCGACGTTGACGCTCCGCAGTACGCCTATGCATGGTCCCAGTGTCGTGACTAGGTCTCCGAATTCTGTGACGGTTCGCATTCTGAGAACTATTTGGTCTAGTGCTAGGCTTGCGTTCATGACTAGTTTTTCCATTTTGCGGACTTCGGCGAGTTCGTTGGCGTAGATGTTGGCGTGTGCGCTGTCGTGTTTTGCGTATGCGTCGACGATTTTGGCGAAGAGTGATTTGTCTTTTTGGCTGAATCTTTCAGATGTTTGGTTTAGTCGGGTTACTTGTAGCTCTAGTTTTCTGATGGCTGCGTCTAAGCGTTGTTTTAGTGGTGGTGGCTGCTGGACTGTGTCGCGGACGTTTTCGATGAAGGTGTTTCCTTCTCTTTTGCTTTCCCATTTTTTGGCAAAGCGTTCAGACATGTTAACATCCTCTGATCAGGTGATTCAGTGGCTAGCGTACTTATGCATTGTTAACACGTGTGCATCATGCAGGTATATACATACGGTCAACGGCTGATTTTGTACGTGCACTATGTATCTAAACATGCACCGGAATCATGGAGGCAATATACAGAAATGAAGCAAATTCCACAGAAGTTATGAGCGGCGGAAACACAATTTGGTTATTTTTTGTTACTGTTTGTGCTCGCTGTATGATGCGCTGTGCTGGTTGCTCGGAAAAACTATAACCCCATATTAAATACTATTAATAGTGTAGAGTGATGCGAGGTTTGCGCTTACTCCTTTGCGGTGAGATAGGAAATTACGTTTTCTGTGAGTTATAACTGCATGATAGTGCCTCGTTCAGTCACAATCGGTGGTCTCAATCTCGGTCAACTTCGCAGTTAAAAAAAGGTACAATAAATTAGATAGATTAAGCCAACTTGAAGTTTAAATCTTT
>JBGOXQ010000171.1:0-5010 GCA_041479225.1 Bathyarchaeia archaeon | reverse complement strand
CGGCATTGAGTAAAAGTCCGAGTTACCCAAGTAGCCTACTTGCCTAGCCATCGGCGCATGAGTGTGTGAATTCAATTTGCCAATGTGCGACATAAGCTGGTAAGCCGCTTTCAACGCAAGGTTCTGATCGTAGCCATGTAGAAACTTCGCCTCTATCGTAAGCGTATTCAACGTGATTTTCGCGTCCACTTGGATGGCGCCATCTTCCGTGACCCACTTCAAAGCGACGCCTTCCATGTTTTCAGCCAAGCCCAACCATCGAAGTAGCCCGAACCATCTGCCTCGAAGGTTCGAAACCAACAGTTCCACGGGCAAGTCTGACGGCAAAAACGTCTGCAACAAGACAGCACGGGATTCGCTGTTGTTGCCCGCGTGGTTCTTCAGTTGCTTGGCGATTTCCTTCGTGACAGTGTAGCCTTCGCTGCTCTTTTTTATGACGCCTTCTGCTTCGAGGCGGTCCAGAATCCGCGAGAGCGTTTCAGGATGCAAGCCCAGCCTGCGTTTTAAGCCTTCAAACGTGAAAAAGGCGAATTCTTCTTCGCCCAAAAAGGCTAATACATCAATGTCGCGTTCGCTGAGAGACCAGTCAGGCAGACCCTGCAACGTGACATCTAGAAGGGGAATTATCATGGGTTAACCCATGGATGAGCCATAAGTGTCTTTTGAACATTGCTCTTAAACTAAAGGAAAAAAGCATGGAAAATTCGAAAATATTTGTATTGTTAGGGATTGAATTCGGGGATGATGGTCCAGTTGGTTAGCGCTGAGCCCGAATAGTGGATGTTTGTGTCTAAATCTTTCCACGATGCGCCAGTCAGGTCGCCGAGCATGATGTATGTGTCATTTACTACGAGGCTCCCTCGGTACATAGTTACATGGAGGCTGCTGTTAGATGCTGTTTCTACCCCAACGTTCCATACTTTGCCCTGTATGTACAAACGGTACTCCAACGAAGCAGGTCTGTAATCCGTCGCGCCTAGACTCGTGACCAGTTTGGGAGTTTTCATCTCGTTAATTTTGCTTTGAAGGTCGGTTAATTCAACTTGGAGACCTGACGTTCCGTTCTTTAGGTTTGCCATTTCTGTTTGGAGACGTTGGAAATCTTCAATTTCGCTTAGGATGCTTGCATTCGCGTCAAGAAAGTTGCTAACTTGTTTTCTCAGGTCCGTCGTCTGGTTACTGAGAGATTCGATTTGGCTCTCAAGTTCTGAAACTTTTCCCTTCAGTTCCTGATTGGCGAAAACGGTTTGTTGCAGCGTATAACCCGTCGGCAGAGCGATCAGCAGCGCAAGGATGACGCTGAAGGTCACTTTCACACTTGTTTTCACATTGCTCACTAACATAACCAAGGTGTTAAGTCAAAATTATTTCTGCCTGAGGAACAACTTGTTCCGCCTGAGGAACAGCCCTGCAGCATTTATCCATCCTTCTATGTGCTTGTTTTGTTGATTGAACTATTCGAAAGTCTTAAATCCCTCCACCTATACCCCACAGAAAGCAAGGGGAATAAAATGGTAGACGCAATAGAAGTAATAGCAATAGTAATTCCTTTAGCGATAATCCTGTACGCAGTGGTATCCTCGCTGCGCATAGTTAGACCAACCGAAAAAGGTCTCGTAGAACGACTAGGCAGATATCACAGGTTCGTTCAAGGAGGCATAACCTTCCTCGTTCCCTTCGTAGACAAAATCATCAAAGTCAACATCACGGAACGCATGACGCCCGTCCAACGCCAAGACGTCATCACAAAGGACAAAGTCTTCATGGGTGTGGACGCCGTGGTGTTCTATAAGATTAAAACTGAAGAAGTCTCAGTGAAAGCCTCTCAGTATTATGTGGCGAATTTTGCTGCCCAAATAGACACGCTTGCACGCACGGTGCTCCGGGACATCATAGGCGGTATGGACATGGCCATAGCAAACACTTCACGACCTACAATTAACGAAAAATTGAAAGAAGCATTAGATGAGCAAACGGAATGCTGGGGCATCGAAATCATCCGCGCCGAAATCAAAGACTTAGAGCCACCACGCGAACTCATCGTTTCCATGGAGTCCGTTCTGAAAGCAGATAACGAAAGGCAAGCAGCCGAGAAAACGGCCATAGCTCAAGCTACCTTGGCAAGCGGACAGAAAAACGCTGCAATCCAAGTAGCAGAAGGACAAAAGCAAGCCGCGATTCTGCAGGCTGAAGGGCAGAAAACCGCCACCATCGAGATAGCGGAAGGCGACGCACAGGCAACTAGACTTCGTAACGAAGCGTTAACCACATACTTCAAAGACAACGCCGTAGTCTTCAAGCAACTGGAAACCATTGCGACGTCATTACAGAACAACACGAAGATAATTGTGCCCGAAGGCAAAGCCATCTCGCTTATCCTCAACGAGCTAGAAAACCTGAACAAAGCCACCATCATCCCCATACAGCAGCCGCAGCAGAAAACCAGCAAACAAATGTGAGAACACCAACTTCCCTCCTTCTTATTTTAGAGAAGAGACCACCTAAACACAACTAATGCCCCTATCAGAAAAATGAAGATTAGGGTCGCCATTAGCAATTTCAGGCGATAATAGCCCGTTGAAAATTCGACACAGCGGAGGGCTATCAGAAACGTAGGCTACTTACCTGCCGCAGCTATAGCGTCTATGCAGTTTCTATAAATAAGGGGGGCTATAGACTGCTCTGAGCAACAGAGCACCCAATCAAACAACTCTAATCAACACAAAAACATCGGGAACACGCATCTTGTTGTTCAAATAGAATACACTTCTAGAACATACTCCCTGATTGGAATATGCTTTAGTACGAAATACGGCTTAATATGCTCAACCCGAATTTTCTGTTATAGAAAATACGTCTAGAGGAAGAAAAAAATGAACTCATACAGAACAGAAAACTCCTCAAAAAGACGAGACAAACTCTACATCATATCAGAAATAACGGAAATCGCCAAAGGCGGAGCATTAAAAACCCAAATCATGTACAAAGCCAACCTCAGTTTCGCCCAACTCAACGGATACCTAAGCCTCCTCACCAAAATCGACCTCTTGGAAAAATGCTTTGTCAGTGGAAGAGAAGTTTATAGGGCAACAGCGAAAGGCGTAAATTTCCTTCAGAGACACCGCGAAATGATGGAACTACTGAATGAGAATCAGGAAAGCAGAAACGGGCTAAAGATTCCTCCAAGCAACCTGCTTAAATAAACAAACTCCTTTTTTCACTTATTGTCTGTTTTACTGCATTTTCACTTATCAAAAACCAAAAGTTTTAGATTCAAACCAGTGCTAAACAAGAAAAAACCAAGCTTTCCAGAGAGACTAATTTCCTAAGCTACTCAACATACTCTCTAACTTTGTTCTTTAGAGTCGGAAACTCATCAATCATGGCCTTAACAACTTGCCAACGAACTTCATCCTGACCTACTTCGCCTTTCATACCTTATCTCCTACTCCATCAAAGGCATCTTATGACAGCATACTCAATATAAACCTTTTTCCCAAATCAGAATATCCCCAAATCCGACAATAAAATAGCTCACATTAGCGAAATTCAAGTGTTATGCTTGAAGTGAAAACCCATTCGTCTGCAAAACCGTTTTAAAGCCTAACCACATCTTGCACTGTAGGAAATTACGATGCCAACCAAAGCAGTTCTCTTCGACATGTTTGACACGCTCATGATGATTGAAAAGGACCATGCCTTCTACAGTCCAGCAGTGAAAAGCATGCACACATTCATAACTAAAAGCGGTATACCTGTCTCTTTCGCCACTTTCAGGGAAGCCTACATCAAAGCCAGAGACGCACTCTACGAGGAAGCAGACACGAAAATGGAAGAGCCCCACTTCAGCAAGCGAGTAAAAAATGCCCTACAAAGCTTAGGCTACAACTTCGACTTGAACAGCGAAGTAGTCGCAGGAGCCACAAACGCCTTCTGCCTCGAATTCATGAATTACGTGCGCATAGACGAAGACGCTAAAGAAATGCTGCACAAGCTGCACGGCAAATACAAACTCGGTATAGTATCCAACTTCGCCATCCCCGAATGTGTCCTCAAACTCCTGGAACAATATGGCTTAACCCAGTTTTTCAACGTCATAATCATCTCAGGCGCAATCAACAAACGCAAACCAAGCCCCGAAATCTTCAAACAAGCACTGCGCAAACTCCAGGTCGATGCATCAGAAACAGTTTTCGTTGGTGACACGGTGGATGCCGACATTAAAGGCGCCAAAGACGTAGGAATGAAACCCGTTTATATCGAGCGCAGACCCCAAAAAGAACTTGAAAGCATTCGCCCCGACCAAACCATAAAAAGCCTAAACGCGCTTCCTGCCGCTCTGGAAAAAATGCGTTAGGCTAAGAACTGCCTTGCGCCTTGCGGCGAATGCTTTTTCTAGGCAGCCGTACATAGTCCACTTAGAGACGGTTTTTCTCATGTCACAAAAAGAAACAGATAACCGAAAACTCACAAAAGAAGAAGAAAGCGTCATCATCCACAAAGACACCGAAACGCCTTTCACAGGCAAATACTTCGCATTCTGGGAAAAAGGCACCTACATCTGCAAACGATGCAGCACACCGCTATACCGTTCGGAGAACAAGTTTGAGGCGAACTGCGGTTGGCCCAGCTTTGACGAAGAAATTCCAGGCGCCGTTAAACGGAATCCTGACCCTGACGGACAACGCACAGAAATCCAATGCGCAAAATGTGGCGCACACTTGGGACATGTTTTCACGGGCGAAGGCTTCACTGCTAAGGATACGCGGCACTGTGTGAACTCAATATCGATGGAGTTCATACCTGACAAAAAATAGAAACAAGAAAAAAGAACGGCGCTCTATTTTCGGTAACGCTTTATAGGAGCTAAAGGTATCGTGTGAGTTTCGAGGACGCCTTCGATTAAGCGGATTTCATCTCCCACGAAGTGCAGCGCACTCTCATTTGTGTCTGCTTGAAACAAGACGGCGAAGTCGTATTCCCCGAAAACCTGATAAGCCTCTTCAAGCT
>JBGOXQ010000170.1:0-5025 GCA_041479225.1 Bathyarchaeia archaeon | reverse complement strand
ATCCGAGAACTCGTACCTCTTCTCTTTCTCGACAACAGAAATTTTATTGACGTTTTCTCCATATACCTTATTCGTCGAAGTAAACAAAACCGCCGCTCCACTTGCCCTTGCTGCTTCCAAGACGTTGAATGTTCCTACGGCGTTTGTTTCAAAATCCGTTCTAGGATCCGTAATGGAAGTCGTCACCGCCACTTGGGCAGCGATGTGCAGTATGGCATCTTTTCCCTTAGCAGAAGCCATCACGTCATCGAAGTTTCTAACATCTCCCTTTGTGAGCCTCATTTTGGGAAAGTTCTTTTTCAGGTAATTCCAGTTGTTTAGGGCTGAACCAGTGTCCTTCTTCAAAAGCGCGGCACGCGAAAGATTATCCAAAACCTCGATTTCGTGTCCTTTCTGGGCAAAGTATTCCGTGGCGTGCGAACCGATGAATCCTGCTCCACCTGTTACTAAGATCTTCAGTTTAGCCACTTCCTTTTGCAGTTACTACAAGTTCGTTTGGTTCTTCTTTTATCTCTTTCGCAAACACTTCGCCTGCTACGCACTGCTGAAGGAAGATAAGACGCGGTTTGCTTTGCTTACGTTTCTGTTTCAGAGCAGTTTCTCAATTTGAGACCAGATTTCATTCTTAAAATTTTCCGGACTTAGTATGGAAATCTTGCTCCATATTTCTTCTCTCTTTTTCTCCCAGCCCAAGTGCTCTGCGTCCTCATCCATATGGATTTTGATTTTCTGTTTAAGGTCCTCGTAGATTTTCCATCTGAATCCTTCGGGGATGAACTCTTTGGGTCCGCCGCTGTTATGGACAAGCGTGATGCATCCACTTGCAGCCGCTTCTATGGGTGCTATGCCGAAGTGTTCCCCCTCCATTAAGTGTGCGTAGATTCTGGATTCCTGCAGCGTTTTGCGAAGTTCTGGTCCAGGAAGGTTGGGCTTCAAGACGTAGTTCGAGGGCAGATCTTTTGAGAATCTGTTGAACCATTCTTTCTCAGTTTCCATAAAGCCTCCGATGCTTACAAACTCGTACTCTGGAAAGTCAGCAGCGAGTTTCTTCATCATGCCGTGCCTCTTCATAGGGACAAAACGTCCAATGTAAACTACACGTTTTCGCCTCTGCCCAGGTGGTGTGCTGCACCAGAAGTCAGTTAAGTTCACGGGAGGATAAACCACAGTGGAGCTTTTTACTCCAAACGGACTCCAGTAGCGTTCAATCATTTCTTGGGTGTAGTGGCTGTTGCAGAAAACCACATCCAGCTTTCTTATGCCAGCTTCCACCCAACGCTTAAAAAGCCAAAGGTAAACTTTCCGTTTAAAGCTGGAGTATGAGTAGTCAACGTGAATTTCTGGGAAATGAAGGTACGCTATGTTCTTCTTTGCTTTGCTCAGGAACACGGGTTCGAACGGGGAAGAAGACTGCGTCATGAAGAGGAAATCGTATTCCAAGCTATCCCTGAACTTCTTGAGCAAATGCACGATACTGTGATGCTTCTTATATATAGTGAATGGGGGAGCGGTATCCATTCTTTTTCCAAGTGCATGCACGACGACGCCTTCGGGAAGGTCTTCGCCCATGACCTGCGTGTATCGTTGAGGGTCGAAGTCGAAGGTGAGTAACTGCACGTTTTGACCGTGTTGGACGAGGGTTTTGAGGACGTTGTGGCAGACTTTTTCTGCGCCACCGTAGATGTCCAGGCTTGGGTAAACAACTAGAAACTTTGCCAACGTCATTTTCGCCTCATGCTTGCCGTCCTTATTCACGTTCAGATTCACTTCAAACTTCGGTGTTTTACCTAATGAGGTTTATGTTCGGTACGGCAAGGCTTACATACCGCCCGCCAGCAAAATGATACACAGGTCCACGCGGAGGAGAAATAAGACAATGCAAGGTGAGCCTTCGGTTTCAATAATAATCGTCAGTTGGAACAGCAAAACTCTCCTCGATACTTGTCTAACCTCCTTAAAGCATACTGCCTACGCCAACTATCGCGTCGCCGTTGTAGACAACGGCAGCACTGATGGCTCCGTCCTGTTCATGAAAAAATGTTTTCCTTGGGTTGACATCCTCCCACTGAACAAGAATTATGGATTTTCTGTCGGAAATAACGCAGGAATCGAATATGTCCTTGCAAAACATGACCCGCAGTACGTTCTGCTGCTGAATAGCGATACCAAAATAATGCAACCTGAATGGCTGAAACGCATGGTTTCGGTTGCCGAATCTGACTTTGCCGTCGGAGTTGTCGGAGCCAAACTCATTTATCCCGACGGAAGAACCCAATATATCGGCACAAGAATAACTGTTGCGGGATTGACGTGGATTAATCCGTCCGCTCAGAGGAATCTTCCTGAGGTTTACGACGTTTTCTCGGTGCTTGGTGCCTGTCTCCTAATCAAACGAGTTGTCTTAGATCGTATAGGTGTCTTGGATTCAGGTTTCTCTCCATTCCAGAATGAGGAATCAGACTTCTGCGCAAGAGCCCAAAAAGCAGGGTTCCGCATTACAATGGTTTCCAGCGTTGCCGTTGCCCATTTCGGGGGGTCGTCGATGAACAGGGTTAACTCTTTCTACGTTCTTTACGTCTGGAGAAGAAACCTAATCCGGTTTATGCTGCTGAATTTTCCCGCGTCCTGGCTAGTGAAGCGTGTGCCCTTCGAAATCCGCATCTTGGCTGGTTGTTTTGTGGCGAGAAACCACGGCGGCAAAATCCCGGTGAAGTTGCGGACGGGCGAGGACTTGCTGTCAGCAATTCGGGTGAATGTTCTAGCGTGGATGTACAACTTGCGGCGTCTGCGTGAGATTGCGGTTTTGCGGAGAAATAGGACAGCAAAAATCGTACAGAAAAGGCTTTGAACGCCTTCGGGTTAGCAGAGTTGGCTTGTCAAGAGTCTTTTTAGTCGGTAGATTTGGAGTTGCCTAACGTATGGTTTAATGGGGTATTCGGGTCTGCCTGAGAACCTTGCTTTCAGGTATCCGGGTATCATAGCGGGTGCGCGGTTTCTTATGGCTCTCAGGAGCAAATAGTACCAATAGTAACCTAACTCGTATGCGTGGTATCCCTTTAAGAAGGCGTTGCCGAGTCCTGAGGGACGAAGAGCCCAGCTTTGGACGTCGTCGAACCTTTTCGTTTTGAACCCCAGCATTTCAGCGTAGACGTTATGGTAGAAGTCGATTTGGGGGATTGGCTTCATGACTTTGCCGTTGTTGAGTTTAATCCAACATTTTCTTGTATAGAGCCTATTAGCGCCGTAGACGTATGGCATTAGCCCTAGTGCGGCTGGGGTGGGTTGCCCGTAGAGTGCTCCGCCTGCGATGCCGATGGTTTTGTCTTTTTCCATTCGCTGGACGAGTTTTTCGTAGTATTGTGGTTCGATGACTGTGTCGGCGTCGAGGATTCCGACGTAGCTAAAATCTTTTGCGAGGTATTTGGAGCCTGCGTTTAAGACATAGGGGTAGCGTTCGAGGCTGGCTTCTTTCTCAACGGGCAATTTCACAACTGTCACAGGATATTTGGCGATGATTTCGGGTGATTTGTCGGTTGAGCCGTCATCAACAACGATAACTTGGTTGGGTTCGAGGGTTTGCTTCATAAATGCGTCTAGGCTTTTTTGAAGGAATTTTTCCTCATTGAAAACTGCCATTATGACGCTGATGTTTGTCATGTTGCTACCTGGGTTGGTTTTTTGCTTTCAGGCAGAGTTCTATATATTTTGCCCAAACTGGTACGGGTGACTCAAGTTTCTCCAATGCCGCTTTGGTGTTGGTTTTATGTTTTTCGGGGTTTTTGAGAATTTTTTTGGCGGCGCGGATTATTCTGTCTGTATTTCGGGCAATTTGCAGTGGGAAGCCTTTTTTGTAGATGTATCGTGCTTGGACGTCCCAGAAGTGGAAGTTGATTGTGGGTATGCCCATGAGGGCTGTTTCTCGGCAGGCTGTTCCGCCGCTACCCACCATCAAGTCAATGTAGGGAATAAGCTGGGCAGTCAACACAGGTTCTGGGGCTATCCAGATGTTGCTTAGACCTTTGAATCGGGATTTCTCCTCTTCGTAGCGTGGGAGACAGACGACTGTGCCTAGTTTGGCGAGTTTTTCCAGCAGCTTTTGCGTGTCGATTTTAACATTGTTGCAGTAAGCCGCATAATATTCTGCGTCCCTGAAAAGAATCACAGGCTTCTTGTCTTTGAGTTCTTCGAGGAACTTGGGCTTCTCAAACTCCGTGCCTTTCAACCATGCAAGCTCTTCCAGACCATCATAGTGTACAATGCGGCTTCTGGGGATGCCGAACTTGCTCCAGGACTTGCCGAAGCTGACGGGCGCGACCAACCAATCCACTAGCGGACACACGAGTCGAGCAACTGCATAAGCAAAAACCGTATCGTTAGCATACACGATGGGGATGCCTAACCCGAATGCAGTGCGTATGGCAGAAACGTCACCATGCGTCCAGAGCACCTTGGGAGTACCGACTCTATCGAAGAGCTCCAAGAACTCTAAAGTACGCTTCTGTTCAACAGCTAGTTTCTCCTTAAGAGTGGTTCCGTATTCGCCCACCGTTTCATAAGGAACCTTTAAAGCATCCAACATGTCGGTAGTCTGAGTCTGCTTCTTAGCAGTAACAAGAGTACTGTAGCCTTTAGAATGCAAGACAGGGAGCAGGCTGTTAATGGCTATGCTGATTTTAGGAGTAACCGTATCTAACCAAACGTCAGGCATTTGCAATCATTTAGGAAGGTAAAGCTCGTTGTTATAAGTCTTGTTAGAAAGTCAATTAGATGACGCTATCCTGTTTCAAGAAACCAAGCTGACTAAAAACAAACAATTCGTAAAATTGGTCAATACATGCCTTGACGCAGTAAGACATTCTGCGCCTTTTCGCGCCAGAAAAAGACGAGGGAAAAACCCGTTTCACGAACAGAACACAAAACCCCGCCCAAAACACAAACTGCCACGATAGGGGGAGGGGGTAGTCTCTCTGAGCAACAGCACGTAGCTAAAAAGTCCAAATTAAAAGGAAAGAAATGATTCTGTGT
>JBGOXQ010000169.1:0-5053 GCA_041479225.1 Bathyarchaeia archaeon | reverse complement strand
GACGGCGCATATGAGTCCGTAGTTTAGGGCGGGGTCTGATCGGGCTATGAAGACTCTGAGGTTTTTGGGTTTCGCCATTCTTATGTATGGCTTGATTATTCGGTCTATGGTTATGAGGCTGTCGAAGTCTTCGACGAGTGGAATTACGCTTATTTGTTTGGGATTGAAGCTGCCTATCCACTCTTTGGCTTTAGTATATTCGTCCAGCATTACGTCTTCGTTTGAGACTATGGCTTTCTTGTAGTAGTTGTAGAGCCAGATGGGTTCTTTTGCGCTGGTTGTAAACGGCAGGATCATTTCGAAGATAGGTGCAACTTCTTTCTTGTAAAAGAGGGATGCCACGTCAAAGCTGACTGGGATGTTCTGGAGAGTTTCCACAACCACCTTCTTTTCAACGACTTCGATGGTTGGGTTTGGAATTCGGTACGTAAGGAAAACTTCTTTCCCGATGACGTGTTCGGAGAAGTATTTCCAGTAGTTGTTGACTAGTTTTCTGACTACTCGGATGTCCACGTCTTTTCCTTCAGAATCCCACATGACTTCTTGGCATCCAAGTGTCTCGTAAGCGTAGAATGCTTCGAAAACTTCCGCGTTGCCGTCGATGACTTCGCCGTTGCTCCATTCTGGAACGTTGACGTTGTCAGGGTGCTGCGTGGACATGGTGCGCGGTATTTTTCTTTCTTCAAATTCCATAGTCATAGATTACTCTCCAACATTCAGGTAAACAAGAACTGTAACTGAACGGGAATTCTGCTATTTCATGTTTTTGATTGTCTCATTTGCCTTGTCGATTTCCTTCTTCTTCTCCAGCTGGTAGCTGCGCACTCGCTTCTCCATTTCCGTGTCTTCCAAGGCAAATATTTTTGCAACCGCTAACGCGGCACCTTCAGGCTCAATTGTCACAAGCAAGCCTATGCCGCTGGGAACTCTTAGGGAAGAGTAAATGTCTGCTCCGCCAAATTTTTCTGAGTAAGGCGGGCAAGCGATAACTGGCTTTGCTGTGTTAGCATCGACAAAAGCGCTTAATGCGTTGGAGCGCCCAGCAACTGTTACGTAAACAACTTTTTCTGATTCAAATTCCTTTAGGATTTCCAGCACTTTCTGGGGAGTTTTATGCGCGGAAGCCACGCGGAACTCGTAATCCACGCTTAGGGCTTTCAGGGTTTTTGCTATTTCGCGGCAAAACTCCAGGTCCCTCTCGGAACCCATCATTATGACTGCTTTGGCTTTCATGACACCACAATACAGTGCTTAGTGGCAACTTGCTAATTAATTTTTAAAGAAATATCAGTGGTTGAGACTAGTGCTCGGAGCAGTCTATAGCCCCCCTTATTTATAGAAACTGCATCGAGGCTGAGCGCGGCTGGTAGGTAAGCTACGTTTTTGATAGATCCCTTCCCACACCGTTTTTGACATCTGTTTGGGCTCAAAATTCGCCAATAGCACCCTACCCCCCTTAGGGTTTTCTTGCTCGGAGCACTCTTAACCTAATCCCCATTCCCCTTTTCTGCATACAATTTTTAGTAGGATACAAATTTGACGGTTAAGGGTGACAGCATTAAACCAGAAAACACTGAAAAACAGCCAAAATTATAACAGAATTCTTATGAAGAAAAGAATAAGAAAGAAAGTTCGAGTTTAGTACGCATAGACTCTGCCGTACGGTCTAGTTGAATAAGGCACGATTTTCACGAACTTCCCGCTCATGATTTCATCGCTGTTTGCGTTGAAGTGGCTGCAGTACTCTTTGACTAAGCCTTCGATTATTTTTAGGTCGGTTTTATTGACTTCCATGATTTTGACTTCTTTGCCGAGATGGCTGATTTCGCCGCGGACGTAGATTATGCCTGCGTGCATGCCTGTGCCCACGAACCGTGCTTTATGGTGTTCGTCAGCCTTCAGGGTTAAGCCTAATACTACGAGGACGCCGCCTGCCATGTATTCGCCGAGGAAGTCTTGTGCTGTGCCGCCGACAACCATGTAGGGTTTGTTGCTCATGTACTCCTTCATGTTGATGCCCACGCGGTAGCCAACATCGTCCCGAATGAAGATTTTGCCGCCCCGCATACCATAGCCCGTGATGTCGCCAGCTCTGCCGTGAACCACAATTTGCCCACTGTTCATCGTGTTGCCTGTGCAGTCCTGCGCGTTGCCGTGAACTTCGATACTTGGACCATCCATGAAAACTCCCAAATCGTTGCCAGGCGTTCCATAGATGTCAATTTTCACTTTGGTTTCGAGGTCTGTGCCGATGTACCTTTGCCCATAGATGTTGTTCAGGTGTATTTTTTCTACGCCGTTCCGATCAAGCTCACGCAACAAAGTATTGAGTTCTCGATAGTGCATGCCTTCAGAGTTCACTTTGTATACGCTATCCTCGACTCTTATGCGAGACATGAATTTGCTGCTGATTTCTGATACAGCTTTTTCTTGTTGAACCACCATCTCAGTCACCAGCCATTTTGACGCCTAGGACCTTCAGCTCCGTATCTGTTAAACCTACGCCGCGAAGGTTCAAGCGGTTGCCTCGGAGGCTTTCGATGGCGTTTATGCCCATGCCGCCCATCATGTCCTTGATTTCCATACTCCAGCCACGTAGCAGATTCACCAGCCGCTCCGAAGCAATGTCAGGGTTGATGCGTTTGCCTATCCACTCGTCACTTGTAGCGATGCCCCATGGACATTTGCCTGTGTAGCATTTCTGGCACACCGTGCAGCCAATGGCAACGAGCGCGGCAGTGGCAATGTACACGGCGTCCGCACCTAGTGCGATGGCTTTGACTATGTCGCCGCTGCTTCGGAAGCCGCCAGCCGCAACAATGGAAGCTTTGTTGCGTATGCCTTCGTCACGCAGACGTTGGTCCACGCTGGCAAGCGCCAGTTCGATGGGTATGCCCACGTTGTCCCTGATAACTTTCGGAGCCGCACCTGTGGCACCGCGGACACCGTCTATGGCGATGATGTCTGCGCCTGCACGCACCATACCACTTGCTATGGCGGCGACATTGTGGACCGCAGCAATTTTCACGGAAATAGGTTTCTGGTAGTCGGTGGCTTCTTTTAAAGCGTAAATTAACTGTCTGAGATCTTCGATGCTGTAAATATCATGCTGCGGCGCAGGAGAAAGCGCATCCGTGCCTATGGGAATCATGCGGGTCTTAGCGATATCATCGGTAACTTTCTCGCCTGGCAAGTGCCCACCTATACCTGGCTTCGCACCTTGGCCAATCTTGATTTCGACGGCGGCGCCAGTGTGCAGGTACTTTCGGTGTACGCCGAAGCGGCCTGAAGCCACTTGCACAATCGCGTGGTCACCGTACTTGTACAGCCGTGGATCTAACCCTCCTTCGCCTGTGTTGAAGTAAGTGCCCGCTCGCACAGCCGCACGCGCCAAAGATTCATGGACGTTCAGGCTGATGGCGCCGTAAGACATAGCCGAGAACATAATCGGAGTGTCCAACGTCAACTGCGGAGCAAGCTGAGTTTTCAGCTGTATTTCTCCGTTCTCCAGCTCCATCTCCAGAGCGTCAGGCTTCGCGCCCAAGTAAGTTCTGATCTCCATGGGTTCCCGCAATGGGTCAATCGATGGGTTTGTGACTTGGCTGGCGTTCACGAGCAGGCGGTCCCAGTATGTAAGCTGGGGTTTGTCGCAGCCCATGCCTGTGAGGAGCACTCCGCCGGTTTCGGCTTGCTTTTTGATGTCTTTTATGACTTCAGGGGTCATGTTATCGTTGTCTCGGTAAGCGCTTGGGTTCTTCTTTATCGTGATGGCATGTGTTGGGCAGAAGGTTACACAGCGCTGGCAATTAACGCAGTTTTCGTCTTTGCTACGAACCTTATCGTCTTCCGCGTCATAACTGTGGGTATCGTAGGTGCATTGGTTGACACAGACTTTGCATCGAATGCACTTGTCTTCGTCGCGTTCAACGATGTATTCAGGTGGTAGGTAACTCTTCATTAATGGTGCGCCTCCACAGTTGGGACTGCTTCGATGACTTTTTTGCTACCGACTCTGCCGATGACGGGTTCGCCGCCTCTGGGCGTCCAAAGCCTATCCAACATAGGCGAAACTAAACGCATCGATGCTTCTTCACTGGATAAGTATAGCGTGTCGCCTCGGGTGCCAGCCATCATAGGCCGCAGCTTGATGCGGTCAGTTAAGCCAATCATTTCGCCATGATGCGCCACGATGATGCTGAAAGGACCATTCATGAGCAGGCTGCCGTACGTCTGGCGCAACGCTCGAAGAGCAAGTTTCTGCTTCGGCTCCAAGTATTCCACTTCAGACCAAAACGGCGCAGCCAAAATCTGCGCAACAATCTCGATGGGCAGGTGCTGTCTCCGCATAAGCAGGTCCACTGCATACGCTAACACTTCCGTGTCTGTCTGCAGCGTGCACTTGTACCCGTACATTTCGAGGTAGCGGCGGTTGATGCCGTAGCTTGAAAGCTCCCCATTATGCACCACGGTCCAGTCAAGAATGTTGAATGGGTGCGCGCCTCCCCACCAGCCAGGTGTGTTTGTTGGAAATCTGCCGTGGCAACTCCACAGGTAGCCCTGGTAGTCTTCGAGGCAGAAGTAGTCTGCGATGTCTTCGGGGTAACCGACGCCTTTGAAGACGCCCATATCTTTGCCGCTTGAAAACACGAATGCCTTGCCCGTTTCCGTGTTGATACGCATAACGGCATCTGTAACGCAACTATCTTCAGTCTGGTCTTTAGGTCGATTCCGCTTAGGCTGAACGAAATAGCGCCAAATCAGTGGCGGGTCGATGACGTTTGCTGCTCGAGTCTGGATTTCTTCGTCGTAAATGATGTTGAAGCATGAAGCCAGTATCCTATCAGTCTTGTCCTTGGCATCTCTGCTCAGGTACATTACGTGCAGAGCGTAGTAATCTTTGAAGTCAGGGTAGATGCCGTAGACGGCGAAGCCGCCGCCTAACCCGTTGCTCCGTTCATGCATATTCGTTATAGCCCGTACAGGGTCCTTGGAGCCGAAGCGTTTGCCTTCCAGGTTCATCATGCCGAATATGCTGCAGCCCGCGAAGTCTTTG
>JBGOXQ010000168.1:0-5077 GCA_041479225.1 Bathyarchaeia archaeon | reverse complement strand
ACTTCGAGGTTGACAATGCATTATCCGTGAATGAAGCTGTCAAAAAAATGAAAGCGCAATCTTATGATGCAGTTGTCTCTGATTATGAAATGCCCCAGAAAAACGGGTTAGACTTCTTAAAGGAACTCAGAGAACAAAATAATCAAATTCCTTTTATTTTATTTACGGGAAGAGGCAGAGAAGACGTTGCAGTTAAAGCTTTGAATTTGGGCGCTGACCGCTACCTAGACAAGACCGGTGCGCCAGAAACTGTTTACTGCGAATTAGCATATGCCATAAACGATATTGTGGAACGGAAAAAGTCAAAAAAAGAGCTTGCCGAGTCAGAGTTGAAGTACCGTACAGTAGTTGAGAAATCGCTTCAAGGAATATTAATTACTCAAACTTCTCCGTTGCGACTGATTTTTGCCAACGAGTCCATGGGCGAAATCTTGGGCTATTCCACTGAAGAATTAAAGTTACTTTCGCCAGAAGGAATTGCAGGACTAATATATAATGAAGATAGGACTGTTTTTTTTAAACGTTTAGAAAGCCGTATGCGTGGTGAACCAGCACTCTCAAGCCTTGAGTTTAGAGCAGTACGAAAAGACGGTTCGATAGTTTGGCTGGAGGCGTTCGCAAGCCGCATTGAATACATGGGGAAGCCGGTAGTGCAAGGAATGTTTTTGGATATTGATGAGCGCAAGAAGGTCAGCGGGATTTTGCGTGAAAGTGAGGAAAGGTACCGCGAATTAGCAAATTCTCTGCCGGACATAGTTTTTGAATCTGATGTAACTGGAAAGCTAGTATTTGTTAATGAGAGGGCGCCTGAAATTTCTGGCTAT
Source organism: Bathyarchaeia archaeon (assembly GCA_041479225.1). GTDB lineage: Archaea > Thermoproteota > Bathyarchaeia > Bathyarchaeales > Bathycorpusculaceae > JADGNF01. The sequence goes on along the minus strand of JBGOXQ010000168.1, from coordinate 4,253 downwards.
TCTCAGGGGGAGCTTGAAAAAGGGCTGAATGTTCTGCAGTTCATTGCCCCTGAAGACAGAGAAAGAGCAATGAAAAGCATTCAGCGGTTGTTAGCGGGAGGCGGTTATGTTCCTGCTGAATATGTATTCTTGCGGAAAGACGGGACCACTTTCCCAGCACTTATCACGACAACTCTTTGTATTTCCAAAAACAAAGTGACAGGGCTTAGAGGCTTGGTGTTAGATATTACTGAGCGCAAAAAGTCTGAAAAGCAAATTGAAAGCCTGGCGCGATTTACATCCGAAAATCCGGATGCGGTGCTTAGAGTAGATTCTAATAGCAAGATTCTATATTCAAATCCTGCGAGCCAACAATTAGCTAATTTCATTGAAATTGAAGCAGGAAAAAACTCACCGAAATCTTGGAAAAGTCACATCAAAGAAGCTCTATCAACTAGTAAACAAATTGAATTTGAAGAAAACTACGAAAACCGAGCCTACTGGTTCAAAATTATTCCCATTATTTCAGAAGGGTATGTCAATGTCTATGGAACTGAAATCACCGAGCGCAAGAAAACTGAAGAATTGCTTAAGGAGAGTGTGACTAAGTATCGTGATTTTACGGAGTCGTTGCCTGAGATTGTCTTTGAAATTGATATTGAAGGCAACATAGTATTTGTTAATCAAAGAGCCTCCCAGATTACAGGGTATAATCAACAAGAACTTGGCACCGTCAATTTCGTTCGGCTAGTTGTGCCAGCTGAGCTAGAAAAGGCAACAGCACACGTTAATAGGTTAATCTCCGGCGAAAATGTTGGTCCCATAGAGTATAATCTGATAAAGAAAGATGGCGTTGTCTTCCCTGTTATTGTTTGGGCCAATCCATATATCGTTCAGAGCAAAGTCGTGGGGTTAAGAGGGATTATTGTAGACATCAGTGAACGCAAGAAAGCGGAAGAAGAAAAAAGCAAGCTTCTTCATGACCTTAATGAGCGCGCAAAGGAGCTCAACTGTCTTTACGGCATGTCGAGGATTTTTGAGAAATCTGACATTCCATTAGATGTCGCATTGCTACAAACGGTTGATCTACTTCCCCCTGCCATGAAATATCCAGAAATTGCTTGCGCAAGAATAGTTATTGAAAATCGAGAGTTTTCAACGAAAAACTTCGCGGAAACCAAATTGAAGCTTAAGACTAACATTAAGACAATTGGAAAAAAGGTTGGCTTTGTGGAAGTCCGTTACCTTGAAGAACGTCCTACAATTGCTGAGGGCCCCTTTCTGAAAGAAGAAAGACATCTTATAGAAGCTGTTGCAGAGAGATTGGGAAAAATCACTGAACGCAAGGATGCTGAGGAGAAGCTAAAGGAGAGCGAAGAGAAGTATCAGACTTCGTTCGAGTCGTCAATGGATGCATTAATGCTGGCGGACGAAAACAGCTTTCTCGACTGCAACACAGCAACCCTTCAATTATTCGGCTGCAAGAGTGTGGAGGAGTTCACTAAGTACCATCCCGCGGATTTGTCGCCTCCTACACAACCTGACGGCTCACCGTCCATGGAAGCTGCCATGAACCACATCAATGAAGCCTTCAAGACAGGTATGGATAGCTTCTTTTGGATTCACAAACGGATGAATGGCACGACTTTTCCTGCGGATGTGCTTTTGACGCGGATGCCACTGAAAGGTCGAGATGTTCTGCAGGCTACGGTTCGTGATATCACTGAACGAAAAGAAGCGGAGGAGAAACTAAAAGAAAACAGTGAGAGAATTGAAATAATGAATGAGAAACTGCATGTGATAGGTGCCTTAACTAGGCATGATGTTCGGAATAAGCTTTCAGCTGTAACTGGATACGCATACTTGCTGAAAAAGAAGCATGCTGATCAAGCCGACATCATAGAAGGGCTTGGCAAGATTGAGCAATCGGTCAAAGAAGTTACAAAGATTTTTGATTTTGCCAGAATGTATGAGCAATTGGGCGTTGAAGAGCTATCTTATGTTGATGTGGAGAAAACATTGGATGAGGCTGCTGGTCTTTTTTCTGGCTTAACCATTAAGGTAGTTAATGACTGCCACGATTTAGCTGTGCTGGCAGATTCGTTTCTTAGGCAACTATTTTACAATTTTGTTGATAACACAAGAAAATACGGCAATAAAGCCACGACCATAAGAGTTTACTTTGAAAAGGCTGAGTCGGGTGGGCTGAGGTTGATTTACGAGGATGACGGCGTAGGAATATCGCCAGAGAATAAACTTATGCTCTTCAAGGAAGGCTTCAGCACGGGAGGCAGCACAGGCTTTGGCTTATTCCTGATAAAGAAGATGACAGATGTTTATGGTTGGCAAATACAAGAAACAGGTCAACTGGACAAAGGCGTAAAATTCGTGATGTCAATTCCTAAATTAAACAAGAAAGGCGAGAATAACTTTCAAACAAAAGGATGAAAACTTCCTCAAGTCGTTATAAAGTGACTTAAAATCAAACATCCAATTAAGAAAATCAAATTCACAGACCCTTTATGGCACTAATAAATTGCTAATTAATGCATAAATCTTTAATAGTTTTTCAGACAATCACAAGAAATATGCTAGCGGCACACAGAAAAATAACAATCTCAATTATTCTTGTGGTTGTCCTTGTTTTGACGATTTTCTTTTATGAGTATGCCTTTCAGCCTAGAGCTGCGGACATTGAATACTCCTTAGGTTATAGTGGAGATGTACTTTACCCAGATAGAAATAATACCGTAACTATTCAATGTGGCAACAGAGGAAACAGAGATGCCACTTTCTATCTTGTTTTGAACCTCACAAATGTCTCATTTTCGGCTCTAACAGAACAACCGTATGTCCAGCTTAACAGCACGTTGGTCAAGTTCCCGTTCTCACTTCAAGGAAGCGGAGGTTCAACAACTTCAGGCAGCAAATCTGTCTTCTTCACAATTAACGAGAACGTTACATTTTTCGCTTTTGAACTTTCTCTAGAAAAGATTGACCAAAATCCCCGGTACAGCATGGGTACCTTCTATTATTCAAGTTACAGGTGGAATGAAACAAGCGGAAACTATCAGCATTGGCAAATGGCGGCAAATGTTACCTAATTAGGTCTTGGCACAAAATGCTACAGAATAAGAAGTGTCGCGAACTGCATTTTCTGAAAGCCCAGATTAATCGAAAAGCCAGAAACTAACCTAAAATAGTAACATCATCGACTTAACGAATTTCAATTGTACAATTGCCGCCATTTCCATAATTAACTGGACCAGTTAAGGTTACAACAAGCGTATAATTACCAGATTGCGCAAGATTTCTGTCTGCCATCTTTTGGTCCCAAACAAACGTATCGTACAATGTTGTTGAGTGAGCGGGAAATGATGGAATTGACCCTGCGGCATAATCGCTAAATATGCTAGGAGTCACCACTCCCGACATCGAGTAAGCTATGTTTGAAGGATATAAAACTCGCCAGTTTTGCTTGTTGTTCACGTAAATCGAAAACGTTATTTTTTCACCCTGCAAGTAGAAAGGCTTGTCAGCTTTAACTTCGATTTCGACAGGACCAGGACCAGTGGAAAAGAAAAAAGCGAAGATTAAGAAAACCAAAATTAACATCAAAATTAGACTTATTGCCGCAATGATATAGAGGCGCATTAGTCTTTTAGAGGGTCGATTTACCACATTATCCACAGTCAAGCGCGCTCACTCTCTGCTTACGCCAGCTAACTAAACCAATACGAAGGATATTCTATTTAAATTCGGTTTCCAAACCAATTCACAATTGCATTGCACTTTCCAAGAGAATAGAGAAGAACATTAACCAACCCAACAGTTCCCAAAGGCAAACACTCAAGCCCCTACATGAAACCCTCAACAAATGCTCATAGGTTCTTTGAAGTCTTCATCGGATTTGGGGTTCATGTGAAATTTCATCGGGTAACATTGTTAAGACAGGCCAAATTCTCTCCAGGGGCCTAAGCACCTACAAGGCAGGCATAAATGTAGAGGGGATAGCCACATTACATGCCCTTGTCGCAGGAAAAGTTTATTTTACCAGAAAGAAGACCAGTCACGGTAAAGTCAGAACATTCATAAATATTGAACCTCAGGGAGACTAAATCTTCCAGATAATCATGGCACAAAATATATCAGATAGGGCCCAAAAATATTCCTCTATTAAATACACACTAAGTATTCTGGAAACCGTATATGAACTCCTACTTCTTTTGATATTTTTAGGTACCGGCTTATCCAAGAGTATGGCAGAAGCAATT
>JBGOXQ010000167.1:0-5087 GCA_041479225.1 Bathyarchaeia archaeon | reverse complement strand
CACGGCGGATTGTGTGAGGGAATGTGACCGCGTCTGTGTTCGTATCTGACGAATTTCTTGCTGAATTGCAAGTACTCGCGTTCAACAATCGCAGTTTTATCCATCTTGGATGTGGCGATGATGCCGTCGAACACGCGTCCTCTAACTGAGAGGGTGCCGTGGAAAGGGCAATTTTTGTCGGTGCAGGATTTCTTGGGTTTCTTAAAATTTAAGGACATTACCATAACCTCTTCACTGCTTTCTTGAGGCGATCTTCAGGTTTACCTACCAAAAGTTTGCCGTCAATTTCAACAATTGTTCCGTCGGAAAACTGAAAATTGAAAACTGCGGATTCTTTAACTATACTTTTCATTTTACCTTCATGCTGGAAAACGAAGGTATTCCTTGTCTCATCCATCACCATGCCAGATAGCCCAACATAATCTGCGTGGTTGCTGCTAGTGACTTTGCCTTCGGTTCCCACGAATTCTTCGCGTATGATGTCGGATGTAACTTTCATTATGGTTTCTTCTCCTTGGTAACCTTCGGCTGGGCTGGTTTTGGCTTCTTAGCTGCAGGCTTCTTGGCTGCTTTTACATCAGTCTTTCTGATCCCAAGTCTATCCTCATTCTCCACCGTCAACACCTGTGCGATTGTCCTGCGGATTTCTCGCACTCGGGTAGGGTTCTCTATGGCGCCACCTGCGCTAATCATGGTTCTCATTCGGGATAATTCGGCTCTGAGCTCGGAAAGTTTCTTGGTGCGGTCGTCAGCAGACATGCTGTGGATTTCTTTCATTCGCAGTATCGGCATTACTTTGGTGCCTCCTCTTTGGTTTCGGCTGGTTTTTCTTGTTTCTCAGTTGCCGTAGTCTTTTCAGGTGGAGGGGCAACTTCGGCTGGTGCTTCAGGTTTTGCCACTTCTTCTTTAACGGCAGCGGTTTCTGCAGTTTCTTCTTCTACCGCATCTTTCTCTTCAGGCAGTTCTTGAGTCAGTTTCTTCTCAGCTGCTGGTGCCGGTGCTTTCGGCGGTAAGATTTTGACTCTGTCGGGGAACTGAGCATCCGGAGGCATAATTTTGACTTGTACGCCGAACATTCCGGGTTTAAGCTGAACGTGAGCTTCAACATGGCGCGTCCAGCGCAGAGCTGGTTCGCCGCATCTTGGGAAGTATCCTGCGCGGAATTTTTCGAATCGGGCGCGTTCAGTGCGCAGTTTGCCGCTGATTACGATTTCGCAGCCTAGTGCGCCTGCTTCCATAACTTGGTTTAGTGCCCAGAATCCTGCGCGTCTGAAGTGAATGCCTTTCTGGAGGGCTGAGGTGATGCGTGACGCGACTACGAAGGCGTTTAGTTCTGGGACTTCAATTTCGGAAACGGAAATTTGAGGGTTTGAAACGTTAAATTTTTGTTCTAAAACGGTTGCGAGTTCGCGTATGGTTTCTCCACCGCGTCCGATGACTAAGCCTGGACGCATGGCGTAAACCACAACGTGTGTGCCTAACGGCGTTTTTGAGAGGTTCACTCCGCCGTATCCTGCGCGTTCAAGTTTTTGCTGTAAAAACTCGTCAATTTCTTCGTTTTTGATGGCTTCTGTTATGAATCGTTTGACTATGGACATTTTATGCTTCTTCTCCTTGCCCAGGTTTTTCGGCTAAGACTATTTCGATGTGGGTCATGGTTTCGAATTTAGGTGAGGCTCTGCCGTGGGCTCTGGGTGTGAATCGTTTGCTTTTCATGCCTGGGTATGCTGCGGCGTGTATGATGGTGAGTTTTTCGACGTCTAGGCCTTTGTTTTCGGCGTTTGCTTCGGCGCTTTGGAGGACTTTGAGTACGCGTTCGGCTGCTTTTATGGGGTATCTTCCTGCGGAGGCTTTTTCTAGTCCTTTGCGGTGGCCTGCTTTTTTGTTGTATCGGGTGAAGGGTATGGCTTTTTTCTTTTCCATGACGTCTTTGAGGTAGTTTTTGGCTTTGGTGAGCATCATGCCTTTGACGGTGTGGCATATTTCGCGTGAGTGTTTATGGGATACCCTAACTTCTCGGCCGCTTGCTTTAACGGTTTTTTCAGGGTCCAATTCTTCTGCTATTACGGAGTATCCCCATTTTGGCATGTTTATCTTCTCCAACTGCGCAAAACAACTGCGTAAACGCGATTTATATTGCTTTCCATATCACAACTAGTTTTTAGAATAAGTAACCTAGGTTAGTTCCCTTTTTTGGGGGGACGAATTCGAGCAGTGAGGTGTGCAGTTTGTGTTGGGTGGTTTAGGCTTTTATAGTTTTTCCAAAATCACGTTTAGTTGTGGGTTGGAGGGTTGTGAAAAGCAAATTGATAACTTTTAGTGATTTCTGGTGATATTGAAGTGGGCTGTGCTCTAGTGCTCGGAAAAAACTATACCCCCCTCTATAAATAGAAACTGCATAGATCTTTGTGTTTATTGGGAGGGTTTGCTGGGGCTCTGGCGGACGAAAGATTTTCGGAGAGAAAACCCTTTTGCTACCACTTTGGAAGTGGAACCGTCAGAGCCCTCTCAGCCCCGTTTTATTGCCGATGCACTAAAGAAAAAAAGGAAAAAAGGGTTGTTGTTTTAGGTGTTTACTTGCGTCTTCTTAACACGACTGCTACTGCAACTATAGCGATGATGATGACTACCGCGGCGATGGCAATGTAGTATTCAGGGGCGATGCCGTTTCCCGATGGGGTAGTTGATACTGGCGAAGGTGTAATTGTAGCGGTTGGAGCAAGTGTGGGAGTAGCAGGTAGCGTGGCTGTTGGAGCAGCGGTTGGAGCAGCGGTTGGAGCTGTTGATGATGCTTCAACGTTCACGTAAGTCGTTGCGTCTGATCCGTAGTAGGAGTTAGTTCCACTGAAAGTAGCGATGATCTTGAAGAGGCCATCGATTTGAGGCGCCCAACCAAAACCGAAGTTGCCGTTAGTATCGGTTGTTGTTGTGCCAAGCGCGAACGTATTACCATTCGGATCAACCGTGCTTATAGTTACGGTAACTCCTTTCGCGTTCGTTGGCTTCGGTTGTTGCTCGTAGAGATAATTCATCCAATCGCCTTGCCAGTCGTCAGCTACTGCGGGTGCGCCTTTTGCTCCTGGAGACTGATCAGTCACTGTACCAGTTATGGTAACTTTGTGTCCTTGAGATACGGCAGATAGCGGTGCTGTAACTGTTGTTGCGCTAGGGCCTTTGCCGAAGCAGAAAATGTTGTTGTCATAGTTGTTGTGGGATACCATCATACCGTCTGACAAGGCGGGCTGTTCGAACCAACCAGTCATGTTCCAAAGGTGCTTTCCAGTTTGAGCGTCGAGCACGAAGATTTTTTCGCCCAAGTAGAGTGGTACTACGCCGTTGCCATGTTCACCCGTTGTGCCTATGAGCGTGCTGCCCGCAAGAGTCAGTCCGTTGTAGAAAGGCCATGTACCATAAGGAGTTGCGAGTCCTGCGTCACCGCTGTAGAATGACCACATAGGTGCTCCTGTGGAAGCGTTGAAAGCGTGTATCATGCCGTCGTAGCCTGGGTTGTAGTATATGCCGTTAACGATGTATTCCAGTTCCCAATCATACATTCCCCAAGCATTTGTGTATGCTTCAGTTGGACCCCACATGTACGCGCCAGTCTTTACGTTCCAAGCGAAAGATTGTGTTGTTTCTCTGATGAAAATTGGAAGGATTCCTCCTGCACCGATTGGTGGGGCTTCAAAGCTGAATGAGAAAGGTGTAGAGTTTGAAGGTATTTGCGAAAGTATGTTAATGGTGTTGGGTCCCCACAGTTTGCTTCCGTCTTTCATGCTGTATCCAGTCCAAGTGCTTATTGTTGGGAAGCCAAAGGTCTGTCCTGTAGATGCTGTTGAATTGTATGTGTAAATTGTGTTGTCTGGCTGAACCTGGAAGATGCTTCCACCTACTGGAAGGTCAACTGCTTTCGTGGTCCATTGAATACCCATTCTACCGTCAAGAGTTTGTCCTGCCCAGAAGTAGGGTCGCCACATCCAGACGTTGCCCCCTGGTCCTAGTTTTATCATTGCTTGCTCGAATACTCGAGTAGAGTTCCAGAGGGTCAAGTTTCCGGACGTAAAACCAAGACTGTATTCTAGAATATCTCCAGCTCCGCTAAGGTTAGTGTTGCTAAGTATCATTGTGCCGGTTGTCACGTTGGCTATGCTCAGTATGTATTGTCCTGACCATGCATCGTACATCTTCCAGACAGAGCCGCTTGCATCCCAGAGGTAAGCGAATCCACCTGCCTGGTTCGGCGACACATAGTTGTAGATTTGACCGAACGAGAGCGTCATGTTGGGTATGGTGAAAATTGTTTCTCCGTTCGTCATGTCAACGCATGTAACGCTGCCGAAGCCTGCAGCTACACCGCCGTAAGCACTTGCGGTTTGCGTTTCTTCAGCTGTCACGGTCTGATAGTAGAGGCGTCCACTTATGATCACTGGAGGCTTGAAGTACTGCTCGTAAGACATGCCGCTGTAGTAAGGTACTGCTCCGAACTCGGCACCTATGATGCCGCCGAAAGTCATCGGTTTCGTCCACAACACGTGCGCGCTTGCGGGAGCATCTTGGTACGGGTCATAGCAGCTGCCTTGGTCGAATGATCCACGGGTTGTATCCCAACCTGCCATAAGCCAGTTGCTTGATACACTGCCCCAAGCTTGGTTTTGAGCGTTGATTGGATGTTGCCAATAGCTGCTAGGAAGTGGAGGAACGCTGATAGAAACTGCTGGGTCGGTTTGAACCAAAAGTTCGACCACTAAGCTGTCAGATGCTGCATATTGAGTATCGTAGTGAACCATTCCGCCGAACAATCCCGGGACGTCCCCTAGGATGTGTTGACCTGGGAAGTGCATCTGGAATTTGTAAGTGCCGACCATCGTTGGATTGTAAACGAAGTACGCGCCGCCTACTGCATCTGAGTGATATCCACTTTTTGTCTCCGTTGTAGTGTCGGGTCTGGTGATTGTTACACTGTATCCTTGCCATCTGTCACCTGAAGCTGCTCCTGCTGTAGGTGGAGGAATTGACAGCCAGAAGTTGACATAGACTGATTGTCTAAGACCAGCAGGGTTGGGATTGACTGCAATGAAAGCGTATGT
>JBGOXQ010000166.1:0-5108 GCA_041479225.1 Bathyarchaeia archaeon | reverse complement strand
GTTTGAAGGGCGAAGCCATCGCGCTGGCAAAGGCACAACGTTCAACAGAAGAGATTCTGAATTCGAACCACGGAACAGTAGCCAAACTTGAACGCGTGCTGATGGAACGGGGAACGTACCCGAAAGTTTGGAAAAGTGGCAGCAAACAATGACCGAGCACTACTACGCTGAGCAGCCGAAGTCTGAAGCAAGATTCGGCTTGGTCCGCACGTGTCTCCGCGGCAAACCATTCGAGTTCGTGACGGCTTCAAGCGTCTTCAGCATCAAACGTGTAGACCTTGGAACCCGCGTGCTCATTGAAGCTATGGTTCTGCCTGAGTCGGGCTGCGTGTTAGATGTAGGTTGCGGTTACGGCGCAGTTGGAATAGCAGCCGCCGCATTTAATCCGAGATTGCGGGTTGTCATGACGGATGTGAACAGACGTGCTGTTCTTTTGGCGAGGCAGAATGCGGAACGCAACCGAGTGCATAACGTGGAGGTGAAGCAGGGCAGTTTGTACGCTCGCGTGCAGGACCTTTGTTTTAGCTGTGTGTTGTCGAATCCGCCCGTGAGCGCAGGTATGCAAACCGTGGAAGACCTGATTCGAGGCGCATCCGCAGTTATGGCGTGCGGAGCCACGTTCCAGATGGTTATTCGCTCCAAAATCGGCAAGAAAACGTTGCCCCAGATTTTCACTGAGACCTTTGGAGATTGCAATGTGCTGGCTATCGAGAGCGGTTACCGAGTTTTGATGGGTGAGAAAAAGGAAAACTGAACATCAGGCGCATTCAGTTCGTATTGAGTTCTTCAACCAACTTCGCCACTTGTTCAATGACGTATTTGTTTATCTTCTGTCCTTTTGGTTCGGAAGCTTGCGATGGGTCGCCGTTTACGCCGCCTATAAAATAACGTTCGGGGTCAACTACCACCTCAAACCGCGGCGTATTCATGGCGCCTGCTTCGCCTTTGCCCTTGATTAAATCGGGTCTAATTGCCATGACGCGTGAGGTTTCGATATCGCCCGCATGCCCATCTTTCGGAGAAATTCCGAGTTTTTCCTTCAGCTCATAAGCGAAGTCGTAGTCTGACAGAACCATTATCCTAGTTTTCCTTTCGGCAGCTGCTTTTTCGTTTTCTAGCACTACTTTTTGGGCTGCAAGCCTCAGCGCCGTCATGTGTGAGGAGCCAGCGTGACCTGTCAGCACGATGATGCGGTTGAAGCCGTTGCGCGTCAACTCACTTAGAATGTCCCGAGCTACATGGAAAAGCGTGTCAAACTCTATTGACATGGTGCCTGGAAAATTGTGCCCCGCGTTGCAGATGCCCTGTCTAAACGGCGGCGCTACAAGGCAACCTGTGCGTTTTGCCACTTCTAACGCGATGTATTCGGATTGGATGCTGTCCGTGCAAAGAGGCAGGTGCTTGCCGTGCTCTTCCACGCTGCCCACTGGAAAAATAACAACCGTTCCTGCCGCGGCAGCCTTTTCTGCTTCTTTAGTGCTGAGTTCATCCAGCCACAAATGAGCCGGCTTTGATGTGTGATTCGCTTTTTTCGCCATGTGTGCTTCCTCAGATAAACATTTAGTATGCGTTTCAAATTTATAAGAACACGCGTAGCCGTAAAGGTTTATGTGGCGTTGCGAAACTATAATAAAACCGCCAATGCATGACTAACTGCAAAGCGTGCCGGGGTATCCTAGCCAGGCAGGAGCAAGCCAGGAGATCCCCTTTGGGGGACCAATCAGCTTGTGGCCTCTCGGGGCCGCGGGGGTTCAAATCCCCCTCCCGGCGCCATTTTCAAAGAATCAGTTAATTGAGAAATTCCGTTTTGCCCTCGCAAGTATGATGTATTTCTGGCAGAGATATCTGAGTTTAAGGTTCTTTTGTCGGGGCAACCTGTTTTTAGATAACTCTTATAAACTTAAGCGCTTCCAAATATTCCCAGAAACATTATTGGAGAAAGAATAGAAATGAAAAACCAAAAAAACAAAACATTTAGTGCTATCGCTTTGACGCTTTTAATAGCTATGTCTGCATTCATGATAACCACGAACGTGGTTAACGCCGCACCAATTCTTGGCTATTTCCAAACCTCTGCACGTTGCAGCCCAGTTCCAAACGTAGTAGGAGTCGCTCAGACGATATTCATAAGCATCGGTGTTCAGCCAGTGCCGCCAGTGTCATCTTTGACAGCTGATCCTCAATACTTCTGGAACGGCATGATGATTAACGTTATAAAACCCAATGGACAAAACGACACAATTGGACCAAAGATTTCTGACGCAACAGGCTCAACATACGCTGCGTACGTTCCTACGCAAGTGGGAAACTACACCTTCCAGATGTTCTTCCCAGGACAATGGATGAATTACAGCACCGGAACTGGCGCGAACCAAGTTAACTACACAAGTTACTATTACCCAAGCTCAAGCCTTCCAGAACAAGGACTAGTTCAAGTGCAGCAAGACCCAGTGCTTCCGTACCCTAACAATCCTTTGCCAACTGGCTACTGGACAGTTCCAATATACGGTGAAAACAAAGCATATAGCACAATTGCCGACAACTGGCTGATGAACGGCTACGACTATCCAAGTCGGTCCTTCACGATTGCAAGCACTTTCTCACCTTACACTTCAGCACCCGAAAGCCCCCACGTACTCTGGACGACCCCTATTGAGTTCGGCGGAGTCATGGGCGGACAGTTCGGAGACCGCGACTACTACACAGGATTAGCATACGAACAATTCTATTCGCCGCTGTACATCATTCAAGGCCAAATCATCTACACTGACCACGGTCCCGGCTCTTCGTTAACCGCCTACGGCACCCGATGCTTGTCACTTTACACAGGACAACAACTCTGGTACCTAGCCAACACTACCTTTGCCTTCGCGCAAGTACTAGAAATAGACACACCCAATGAACACGGTGGTCTACCTTACTTGTGGAGTACTTCAGGCACCACATGGACCATGTGGGACGCATTCTCAGGAAGTACAGGACAACCTCCGCGAATGGTTTGTGTCGTTGCTAACGTGACTTCCGGTACTGCAGCAAGACGAGGCGCATACACCTTCGGTCCAAACGGCGAAGTGCTCGCATACAACATCGGCAGTGTCGCAATCCCAAATAGCACGCAGAGAAATAACTGGATGACCCTGTGGAATTCAACATTAGCCATCATGGGTCCACCTAGTCCCGCAAATGCCCTTTGGAGTCCAACCGTCAGCGCTAACCCAATCGATGGCAACAGAGGAATCCAGTGGAACGTAACATTACCTAGCACTAACTTCGCACTATCTATTATGGAAGCCAATGGCGGATACGTGCTAGCTTCAAATACCTCAGGAATTGCGCTTACCTATGCTCAAACCCATATGGCTTTCCCAGCAATACTTAACAGAGATGCAAGTGGCAAATATCCGACAACCCTTGATGCCTTATGGGTCGCCAACCGTTCAATCTACATGTCTTCATACAAATTCAGCAACATAAACGACGGTGCCTACGCCATGTTCGACGAAATCACTTCAACGCTCTACTGCTTTGACATCAAAACTGGCGCACAAAAGTGGGCTGCAGACCCGCTAACGACACCTTGGGGAGTCTTCTCAGGCTACACCATTATGATTGCTTACGGTAAAATCTACCAAACTGGCTACGATGGCACTGCACGCGCCTACGAAGTTAGAGATGGTACTCTTAACTGGACTTACTATCAAGGAAGCAGCGGTTTCGAAACTCCTTACGGCACATGGCCAAACTATTGGGGCATGAACATTGCGGACGGAAAAGTATACTTCTCTAATGACGAGCACTCACCTGACGCCATCTTGTGGAGAGGCGGCAAATTCATCGCTCTAGACGCTGCAACTGGACAAATGCTCTTCAACATATCAGGGCAAATGCATGAAGGCGCCATCTCAGACGGCTACTACACAGCCATGAACAACTACGACGGCTTAGCATACTGCTACGGCAAAGGCCCAAGCAAAACCACAGTTACCGCGCCACAAGTGGTAGTTCCAAAGGGAACAGGCGTGATGATAACTGGCACAGTCACTGACCAATCACCAGGCAAACCAAACACCCCAGCAATCTCAGACGCAGACATGCCTGCATGGATGGAGTACCTCTATCAACAGAAACCAATTCCGACTCACGCAACAGGAGTTACCGTAACGTTAACAGCAGTTGACCCCAACCACAACACAATCACAATCGGCACAGTCACCAGCGACATGGGCGGCTCCTACGGCTTCGCATGGATTCCACAAAATGAAGGCACGTATCAAGTCATGGCAACCTTTGCAGGCAGCAAATCCTACGGCGACTCTTACGCGACAACTTACTTAGCTGTTGGTCCAGCAACATCCCAGCCTTCCACATCGTTAAGTCCAACGCCAACACCAACAGCATCAGCTTCACCAACACCGCCAACATCGCCAACTGTAACACCATCTCTGGCTCCTAGTGGCACTGGAAACCCAGGCGTCGGCGCAGAAGTCTACATCGCCATAGCAGCAATCATCATCATAGCAATCATAATCGCAGTCGCAGTAGTCTTACGAAGAAGAAAGTAACCTCACAAGAAAAAAGCAAACTTTCCTTTCCTTTTTTTAATATTCAAATAAATTCAGCCACTGCCAAGTAAACAGGCAGAATTTGGTTTTTATACAAAGTTTGACTTGTTTTAACAAAAAGTTGAGAATTATTTGTTTATCTTCGTCTTCTCCATATCAGTGCCGCGACTATCACAACGATTATGATGACTACGGCTGCGGCGGCTATTTGTATTCAAGGAATTTCACCGCGGGCACCAATCAGCTTGTGGCCTCTCGGGGCCTCGGGGGTTCAAATGCCTCCCAGGCCATGCTGTTTAAAGTTTTGGTTAGTTATTTTGGGGGTCTCGACTTTGCATTTGCTGTGCAGTCTCTTTTTTGATTGAATTTGCCAAAATATGGGGACTTTGCTTAATGCGGTTTGTAGCTCCATGAAACGCATTAAAATCTTAAATACTTATAGCGCACAGAGCTTGGAGCCAAGGAGACATAATGAGGGAGATAGAATATGAAAAATCAGAATAGAAGATCAATAATTTCTGTGAGTATTATTTTGCTCTTGGCCTT
>JBGOXQ010000165.1:0-5121 GCA_041479225.1 Bathyarchaeia archaeon | reverse complement strand
CCTGAATTTTTTCAGGCATCACATCTGCTGCTGTGATGTAGCCTTTGTAACCGTTTTTGAGGAGAGCTTTGGCTATGGCGCCGCCTATCATGCCTGCGCCGAGAACTGCAATTTTGTCTGTCATGTGAACAGTTCACCTTTCGCTTACGTTTTATCTACTTACGTTTAGCTCTTAAACTTTTACCGCACAGCTTTGAAAAAACTGAGTTTAGTTAGAAGATGCGATGAGATTCCGCATGGTCTTCTGCACCGCCAGGGCTGGCGCGTCTGTTCTTACACCTCTAGAGTTAAAGTGTGTGGCGACAGCCTGATAGCCACCGTTGCGGAGGGTTTGGAAGAACGCAGCCACTGAAGCCGCGGGCAAGCCGAGTTTCTGGCTTACTTTATCTAAAAAGTGATAGGTTACTGGTGCTTCCGCCTCGTCTTTTATTGTGGTGAGGAGTTTGGCAATCTTCGCATGGTTCCTGAACGCACGGTGCGTGTTCTCCTCCAGCATTTGTTCACTGAATTGTTTATCTAGGATTTTGCCTAGCCACAGGGGTCCTGCATAGTCCATTTGTACGCCACATTCGGGGCACTTTGTCTTCGCAGCGAAGAGTGTTCGGGTAGTTTCTCGGTGAAGGCAATTAAAACAGTGCAGTATGTAGCCCATGTTTTTGACGCTTTCATCGGCTTTTTGAGCGCCGTAGGCGATTTCGGTGTAGACGCGGATGTAGTGGTCGCTGCAGTGGCTGAAGACGACGCGGGTGCCGATTTCATGCTTTGCGGAGATGGTGGCTACGCAGCCTGCGAGGAGGCGGACGGCGAGTTCTTGACAGTATTCGGTTCGGAGGGGTTTTCCGCCATACTTGCGTATGCACGCTTTGGGGTGGACTCCGCACAGAGGCGCCATATCTGTGGCTGTGGTTGCCAGTAAACCATGATTGCGGAGGGCTTGGATGGCTGCATCGATGTGGGGAACTGGTGTTCCGAAGGGGTCAATGTCGATGATGTCGAAGCGTTTCTTGGGTGCGCTGTGTTCGCTTAGGAGTCGGTTGGCGTCTTTGTGCTTCACCGTAACGCGTTCTTGGAGCCTGTTTAGGGTGATGTTTTGTGTTGCGAGTTTGGCTGAGCGTTGGTTGATGTCGCTGCTGATAACTTTTTTGACGCCGTTGATTTCTGTGGCGAAGCGTATGCCTCGGATGCCTGTGCCTGTAAGGGGTTCACATATAGCGATTTCCCTCTGGGCGTTTCTTTGGTAGGTTTGGAAGGCGAGGATAGTTATGTCGCGGTTAAACTCCATGACGGGGTTGTAGAAGACTGGCGCTTTGCTGGGCGCGTACTCAGATGGCTCCGTAACAAAAGCGGAGAGTTTTGGCACTACGATTTGCACTTTGCCTTCTCGGATTATTTCCGTTGGAAAATTCACTTCAAATGTTTTCGCCATCTGTTGCGCCAGTCGCTAATGTTTGGTATGAAAAGAATTTTATTGAGATATTAGACTTCTGGTGTTGCTGAGGCAAAGTACTTGCAGAAGCGCGTGGTGATTTTGATAGGCATCCCAGGCGTAGGGAAAACCACAGTGCTGATGAAGACGGCTGATGCGTTGAAGAAACGCGGCTTCAGAGTGGGCGGCATGGTTAGCCAAGAAGTCCGCGAAGGCGGAGTGCGGATAGGCTTCGAGGTGATTGATGTGAGCGGTTCACGGCGTGGTTGGCTAGCACGTATAAACCAGAAAGTCGGTCCACAGGTGGGCAAGTACCGCGTCAACATGCAAGACCTCGAAGACGTAGGTGCAAAAGCCATAATGGATGCCGTTGAAGCCTGCGACTTCGTTGCGATTGATGAGATTGGACCCATGGAGCTGTTCTCCGTAAAATTCAGGGAAGCCGCCCAAAAAGCGCTGGATAGCCAGAAAGTGGTTTTGGCTGTGGTGCACTGGAAAGCTCAAGACAAGATGATACTTGAAGCTAAGCACAGAGAGGATGCGGAGTCGGTTAATGTGACTGTGGAGAATAGGGATAAGCTGCCTGAAGTGCTTGTTGAAAAAGTTCTTTTGTCTCTCAAAAACGGTTGAGGATTGCCGCTAAATCCACGCGGTTTTAATTTCGTTGACACTCCTGAAGCGAGGGTCATCCGAGAGGCAGGTTGCTTTCAGCAACAGAGCCGTCGCAGCGATTATGCTTTCCGCCATAGACATTCGGTACTTGTGCCGCAGCTCAGCTGAGTTTTTGGCGATTTCCGCGTCTATTTTCACGACTTTGAAGTCTTTTTCTAGAAGGTTGGCTCGCATAACGGCTGTTTCTCTTCCTTCTTGCTTCAGCGTGAGCCAATAGATTTCGTGGATAACTATAGCTGAAATGAAGCGTTCTTTGACTTTGCGAATGGCTTCCCGTGTTTTCCGAAGTATCGATGCCTCTCGACTGTAATAATGTTCTAGGAAGAATCTGGTGTCGTAGACGGTTTTAGGCATCTAAGTCCCTGAGTTTCTCCAGAAGACGTTTCATTTCGTCTGGCGAGGCGAATTTGGCGCCTGAACCTGCGAGGTCTATCGTGGATTTCTTGGGTTTGAGCAGGATGCCGTCTTTGGTGTCGAGGACTTGGAGTCGGGTGCCTTCTTCGATTTTATATTTTTCGCGGAGTTTGATGGGGATAGTGGTTTGTCCTTTGCGGGTTACTACGACTTCATCGTCCATACCTATTCACGGTACTACATTCATGTTGGCAGTACTTATAAATTTTACTACCTAAATATGGTACTACCTAATTCATGGTACTACCTATATTCAATAAAACGGATAAAGAAACAGCGGAAACAAAAAAAGGAGCGCAAGACCGCCGAAAATGTTGCGGTTTAGCTCACAACTTTCCTGAACAAGTACAAAGTAGCACTCATCGTGATTACGGCAACCAATCCTATCACACCCCAAGATGGAAGAATGGTACCCCAATCGTACCCTGTAGTCATAAGCACTCGTATCGCGTCAACTGCATAACTTATAGGGTTAAACATTGACACAGTCTGCACCCAAGATGGCATAAAGTCGAGGGGAAACAGGGCCGTGCTGAGGAACAGCAATGGGAAAGTAAGGAACCCACCGATGGCGAAAACCGTTTCGGAGCTGCGCGTTTTCATGCCAATCGCCAATGAAATTCCCGACCAAGCAAGCCCAAAGAACGCTATCGTGAAAAAGATGAGCAATATACCGATGATTCCAGTAGTTACGAATGCGCCTAGTGCGTATGCTAAACCCAAAATTATCGCGGACTGAACGACTACCCTAAAGGCATCGCTGGTTAATCTGCCGAGTAGAATAGCGGGTCTTTTAAGGGGCGTTACAAGCATCTTCTGTAGAAAACCAGAGTCGATGTCAAGCACAATCGACGTCCCTGATTGTAATGCACTGCCAAATGCGTTTTGCAGAAGAATGCCTGCGGTTGCGAATTCCAGGTAAGATTCTCCACCTGGAAGTACTCCGAAGCTGCCAAACTTCGAGAGCAATTGCGTAAACAGAACCAGAAAGATGACAGGCTGGAAGAGTGAGAAAAACAGCAAAATTGGGTTTCGGACTAGTTTTTTGAGGTATCTCACGAATATGTAGCGGGTGTCAGAAAGCAGAGTCATCTTCTAACGCCTCCTTCCTACAAGCATTGCACTAGGAGCTTTAACTAGGTCTTCAGCGCGGATTCTTCTGCCAGTGTGCTTCATGAAAACGTCATCCAGCGAAGGTGACGAAAAAGTCACTGATGTCAAGCGGATGTCGCTGCTGTCAAGTGCCCGCACGATGTCGGCGATGAGTAGCCCAGCGTTTTTGGCATAGACATTTATGCATTCGTCAGAATCTACTATTTCGGAGACGCCCGTCATGGTTTTAATGATTTCTTTGGTTCTAGGACGGTCTTTTTCGCAGTTTTCGAGAGAAATTCTGATGGAGTCAGCGCCTATTTCGCGTTTAAGTTCATATGGAGAGCCACTGGCGACTATTTTGCCAAAATCTATTATTGAAAGTCACTTGCAGAGCTTATCCGCTTCCTCCAAGTATTGGGTAGTTAGAAAAATGGTTATTCCCTCTTCTTTGTTAAGCTTCTGCAGGTAAGTCCAAACGGTTGCACGCGACTGTGGATCCAAACCCGTTGTCGGTTCATCGAGAAAAAGCAATTTGGGCTTATGCACGAGAGCGGTTGCAAGGTCCAATCTTTTTTTCATGCCGCCCGAATAGTTTCTTGCTCGTTTCTCAGCTACGGATTCGAGCTCTACAAGTTTCAAAAGTTCATCTACACGCGTTTTGATTTCGCTGGTCTGCATCTGGTGAAAGTGCCCTTGCAGTTCAAGGTTTTCTCTACCTGTGAGGTCGCCGTCCACGGAAGTTTCTTGGCTTTGGACGCCAATGAGTTTGCGGATGGCAGCAGCGTTCTTTTCAACATCGAATCCTATTACTGATACGGTACCGGACGTTTTTCTCAGGAGCGTGGTTAAAACTTTGATGGTTGTGCTTTTTCCCGCGCCATTAGGACCAAGAAACCCGAAGAATTCGCCTTCCTCCACGCTGAAAGAAATGTTATCAACGGCTTTTGTGCCGTCACCATAAATGAGGACAAGGTCTGATACGTTAATTATATCGGTCATAAATGAACCTGATTAAGTATAGTTTTTCATTCAGAAATAAAAATATGTGACTGTTTCCATACAGCAACAAAAAAGAAAGCGTTAGAAACAAATTTCTAGAAAGTCGAAGAATACATAGGTTGTTGCCTGTTGTTGTGTTCTCACAGTCACATAATTATATAAGGTTTTCAGTGCACAAGAGTATTTGTGTCCTGAAGCCATCAAACGTTGCATCGATAAGTTTGGCGGGTCAGGCGTTAACCAAGACGCGGAAAAAATGTCCCCTCATTCCCCAGTAAAGGTTCCTTTTCCAGTCTGCGTCCGTTAACGGACCGAGATCCGCCAAACCAAACTTTTAGGCTAAAGCAAAAACAAGTCACGCTGACACTTAAACCTTATTTTAAAAACGAATTCTTTTGGTTAATCAATACCCAAGAAGTCTTCATACTGCGTCTGCTACTCAGCGTAATTCTGAGGAAACAGCAGTTTTTGCCTTTATATTTGGATCCTAATAGAAATAGTATGAAGAAAAGGGG
>JBGOXQ010000164.1:0-5134 GCA_041479225.1 Bathyarchaeia archaeon | reverse complement strand
TATGGAGGCTGGCCAATCTACTGCGTACGCACTTGATAATCTGCAAGAGCGCGGTGTGCTGTTTATTGGTGCTGGTGCCGATATTTATGAAGAAGATGAAGGTTGCCAGAAGCATCGCACCGCGAAGCGACCGTAGCCACTGCTTCTGCACGCGCGCCAACAGCACAAAGGGGATTTGTATCACAAAAAGCACCATGAGCGGGATGACTGAGCCGAAAAGGATGGCTGCCACAAAAACGGCGATGACATAGATGAATTTCATTCTGGGGTCTAAGTTGTGGATAGGCGAGCTGACTTTGCGGAACTTTAAGCCGTCGAAAACGCTCATGGCTGCCTCTTCTCCAGCGTCTTAAGCAGCAGGGTCTTGGCTTCGTAAAGGTCTATGACGTTTTTCGGAAGCCCCTCTATGGATAAATGCGTGAATATCTGCGCGACCTGCGGCAGAACAATCGAAGACATCTCCAGCAACGCGGGGTCAGTTAGGATGTCTTTGCCTTCCCCGTCTGCCATGATTTTTCCTTCTCGCATAAGCACTACGCGGGGGTTAGATTCTGCCACAAACTCCACATCATGCGTTACGATGACGACGGTTTTGCCCTGCGTCTGCATCTGCATGATGAACTGGCGCAGGTTCTCCTTCTGATTGTGATCCTGACCTATGGTGGGTTCGTCTAAGATGAGCATTTGCGGGTCCCACGCGAGGACGCTGGCGAGGGCAACGCGCTTTCTTTCTCCACCGCTAAGCATGAAGGGCGAAGTTTTCCTGTATTGGGTTAAGCCCAACAAGTTCACCGCCCACGTAATCCGCTGTTCAATAACGTCTGCTTGGTAGCCGAAGTTCTTCAACGCGAAGGCTATTTCCTCTTCCACGGTTTCGCTGAACAGCTGGTGGTCAGGATTCTGAAAGACGAAGCCTACGTTTCGGGCTAACTTGGCGACGCTCGATTTAGTCGTTTCCACGCCATTCACGAGAACTTTGCCGCTTTTAGGCTTCAGCAATCCATTGAATTGCTTGACAAGCGTGGTTTTTCCCGCGCCGTTCTGACCCATAATAGCGACGAATTCGCCGTCCCTAACCGTTAACGAAACGCCTTTAAGCGCTTCCACGCCGCTGGCATACGAAAAATGGACATCTTGAACTTCAAGCATCAGTGCCCCAGCGCCTCCAACAGCATCTTTGCCAGCTCCTCCGAGGACAGAGGCGTTACGTCGCCAAGGTTTATGTTTTCTTTTTTAAGCATCTGGTACAGCAGCGTTGCCTTGGGGATTCCGACGCCGATGAGACGGGTTTCTTCGTTGCTCAGGACGGTGCGGGGGTCGCCGTCAAAGCGGACTTTACCTTCATCCATGATTATGATGTGATCCGCATACTTCGCCGTCAGATCCAAGCGGTGCTCGACAAGGATCACGGTTATGCCGAGCTTCTTGTTAAAGTCATGAATTACTTCAAAGATTTTCTCCGCACTCAACGGATCCAAAAAGCTGGTTGGCTCGTCTAAAACGATTATTTCGGGCTGCATGGCAAGCACGGCGGCGATTGCTACGCGCTGCTGCTGCCCACCGGACATTTCGTGTGGTGACCTTTCGCGTAAGTCATAGATTCCCGTCAAGTTGAGTGCCCAGTCTACTCGTTTCCGCATCTCTTCGCGGCTTGTGCCTAAGTTTTCGAGTCCGAAGGCGACGTCCTTTTCGACGCTTAGCGCGAAGAGTTGGTTTTCTGGGTTCTGGAAAACTAAACCCACGTGCTTTGCCATTTCATACGTGGGGTGTTTGGCGGCGTCTAAGCCTGCGACGGTGATTTCGCCTTTCAATTCGCCTTGGTAAAAGTGTGGGATTAATCCGTTGAAGGTTCGGCACAGGGTGGTTTTTCCGCAGCCGCTTGGACCCGTGATCAATACGAATTCGCCTTTCTCCACTTTTATGGAAACATCGCTGATCGACGGCTTTGGGGCGCCTGGATAAGTGTACGTGAGATTTCGGGTTTCAATTACCGCCATATTTGCTGTGCCTGCCTACGTTAAGCGCGCGGTTGCTTCATTTAAGAGTAACTACTCGGTTTTGGCTAAGCTCTCCTTCAGCAGCCTCAGACAGCGTTTCAAGCCTTGCTCCACGGTTCCGGTGCCGTTGACGCCTGCCGCCATGGCGTGTCCACCGCCCATGCCCTTCAGGTACTCGCCTAACGGTTTAGCTATGTCTCTACCAAGGTGGATGCCTGTTTTCTCGCTGAAATCGCGTGTACAGCGCAGGCTGATTTCGATGCTGTCCCCTTTCAACCCCGCAACAGCAGACATGTGAGCACCCAAGTCTGTTAGAGCGCGTGCGGCGGAGGCTTGGTAGGCGCTGACGTGGCTGAGGGCAATTATCCATTCGCCGATTTTGAAGAGTTTCGCCCTTCGGCAAGCTTTCACTCTGGCGACCCGTTCAGAGAAGTCCATGGGTAATGCCAGTTTAGCTAGGGCTTCTTGGGCGTTGACACCTGTGTCTACTAAGTCGCTGATGGCTTTGAACGTGGCTGAGTTTGCCAGCACAAAGTGCCTTGTGTCGAATGCCATGCCTAAGAAAAGTGCTTTTGCCTCATTCTGGTCTGGTTTGATGCCTTGCTGTTTGAAGAAGTCGTAAACGATGTCGCATGTGCTTGAGGCTTCCTCGTTTGTAATGCACAGCTTGCAGATACCTTGGGTATCAGGATGAGCAGAATGGTGGTCTACTAGTATGATGGGTGCGGTGGTTTGCCTGACTTTCTCAGCTAAGCCATCCAGTTGCTGAATCGTGTTTGTATCCAGCAGGATTATGACTTGTGCTTTTTCCACGCTGGGCTGCATATTCACCATCATAGGTATGTAAGTGAAAAGGTGCTTTGTGAGTTTGCTGACGCCTTGTCCCGTGCCCACTTCCACTGTCAAATTCGGCTTGACTTTCTTCAGCAAGCTCTGCATTGCGTAGGCGCTGCATACCGCGTCGGGGTCGCTGTTGTGGTGGCATAAGAGAAGAATGTTTTTTGCCTGTGTTTCGTCTATGACGCGGATTATGTCGTTGAAGGTCATGTTAGTTTTCTCAGGTAAGTTTCAATAGCCTCAAAAGCTTTCTTGACGGCTTCGTCTGCGAGTTTCTTCTGGTCTACGCCTTGGATTTCGGGTGACAGCTCTAAATCTACTTCAACTGTTAAGGTTACGGGTTTGGCTCCTTCAGCCTCTGCGCAGATGTTCAGCTTATCCGCTTGTTTCTGGTTGATTTTAGAAAGAATGTGTTTTCGGGCTGCATCCTCAGCTGTGCTGCAGAGTTCTTCGATTTGTTCGCTGGTTAACTCGGGTATCCCCAGCTCCACGGGCGTTCACCACGCGCAGTTTAGGACGGTGGCGGGGAAACTGGGCTGAGGTCTTCCTGCAGTTTGGTTTGGACTTCTTTGAGTTGGCTGCGTAGGCGTTCTTCTTGGCGTGCCATAACTGTGGTTCTGGTGCCGAGGAGTTCTTTGCGTTCCGTAAGCTCTTCAGAAACTTTGGTTTTATCTGCCTTAACCAAGAGGGAGCCAACTGCCTTGTAGATAATGGCGTCGTCGGCTGTTTTCTGCAGTTCAGCCAAGGTTTGGTCGATTTCGGATGTTTCCATGTCGACTTGTTGTTTCTGCTGCAGGATGGTTTGCAGGGTTTGTTGGAGCTGCTGGAGTCTCAGCAGGCGTTCTTGTACTTGAGGGGGTAATTTTGAAAGGTCGTCACTCATAACTTATTCTTCCGTCTGCAAGGAAAAGCGCGCACCCTTAAATAAGCATTATCCAAGCCGTTGCAGCGTTATTGTGGACGCTCGGAGAAAACGGAAAATTGAGAGGTTCAGATTTTTTTCTGCTTCTTCAGGGGCTTAATTTCGGCTTCAACCTGCTCTATAGTGAGTGTTTCTGTGGCTTTTCTCAATTCAACAACGGAGTCGCCGTAGCATTTTCTGAGTTCGCTGATGAATTCTATGGCTCTTCTTGCACCTAGTTCTCTGACTAGCGCTTCAAAAGGCACTTCGACGGTGGCTATCTGCGAATTTGTCGTTTTTTCACTCCCCACCTTTCTTTTAAATAACTAATCGGACTTCCCACTTTTAACCTATACCCCTTCTCCAAGGCAAGTGCTTCGATGCAGGCAGCACTGTCCAGAATTTTGTCGTCACAGGTTAGCAGAAAATTAGCTTTTCCTATGCACGCAGCAGCCACGTGCAAAGCGTCTAGAGAACCCATTTTGCATTTAAAAATGAACTCTCTGGATAAAGCGAGCAGCCTCTTACTGCTAGTAACATTCACTTTGCATAGAATTTTCTCGAATCCTCGGACAGCTTTCCTTTTCAAAGAGTCTTGAATATGTTCGATTTCAAACTTGACGTAATCGGAACTCACTATCTCTATTTCTCCTCTTTCGGCACTTTCAACGATTTTTAGAAAGGCTTCTGCTTCAGCGCGTATTCGACGATGGCTTTGGTCGTCAAGTGGTCTGCAATAAACGTTCGTGTCTAGATAGATGCGTTCAATCAATTGCAATCCAGCCTACGCTGCAAACACCTTTGGTTGTCGATTGCTTTTGTATTTTTGCCAAATCAAGACAATGCACGCAAGCTTTTTCACAAAGGATACGTGTGGCAGACGCAGAACCGCAATGGTTTTCTTCACAGGCGCATTCAACAACTTCTCGGATTCAAAGGTCTTTAGAGCACCGTACTGAAATGCCAAACAAGAATTTTCTGTTCGATGCCAATTGAGAAATGAAGGCAGCTGTTCTGTTTCTTACCACAGGTTTTAAGAGCAGCTAGCTAGCAATTAAGCGATATGGGAAAACGACCATGCTGCTTATTGACGGCGTCAGATACAAACTATTGACTCCAATAGATGAGGAAAACCAGTTTCATCCGATGATAAAAGAACATTACAAGGAAATATTCGGAGAAGATGCTCTTTATTTTGATGTAAGGTGTGTTCTAAAGTCTGCCTCAGGCATAGGCTCTATTCCAGACGCTTATGTCATTAGTCTATCCAAACCCTACGAATGGTATGTGGTCGAGAACGAACTTTCCAGTCATCCAGTATACAATCATATTGTAAACCAACTAACAAGATTCTTGAATGGAATAAAGAATCAAAACTCTAGAATGCAGATTATTGATT
>JBGOXQ010000163.1:0-5156 GCA_041479225.1 Bathyarchaeia archaeon | reverse complement strand
GTTCCAGGTTTCGATGGCGCCGCTTACCCCAGCTACCTTTGGGTCTTCCAGTTGCGGCACAAGCTTGCTCAGCCAAGAAGACTCCACTTTGGCGTCCGCGTCCACGAACCCCAGAATGTTGTGGCTGGCGATTTTCATAGCATAGTTGTACGCTGCCGCCGCGTTCACAGCCAAAGACAAGACTTTGGCAGGATATTTCGCAGCTATCTGTGCAGTGGCGTCGGTTGAGCAAGCATCCACCACGATAACTTCGAAGGCATCCTGCGGGTAATCCTGCTCGAAAAGAGCTTTTAGGCATTCGCCTATGGTTTCGGCGTTGTTTCTTGAGGTGACTATTATGGAAACTTTTTGAGACGCCATAGCCATTTCATTTAGCTCCTCAGGTACGCTGATACTATAGACAACAGAATCTTGGACCCATCCATCAGCGGGTCTATCTGGGATGAGCCGTAAGTGCGCTGCTCGAAGCTTATGGGTATCTCTTTGATTCGGAAGCGTTTCCGAGCGGTTTTCACAAGCATCTCAGATTCAATTTGGTACTCGCCTGAATGCAATTTCATGCTTTTGAGGACTTGAGCGGTCATGACGCGGTAGCCTGATTGGGAATCTGAAATCGGGTTTCGTATGAGGATGCGGATTAGGGCATTGAAGAGACGGTTTCCAGCTTGGTTGCGTCTGCTCGTTGCCGATGTGGGAGTTGAGAATCTGGAGCCGATGACGAGGTCTGCTTCTCCGCGAAGGATAGGCCACAACAGAAGCGGTAGTTCCTCAGGAAGATGCGACCCGTCTGAGTCTATCGTGGCTATGATGTTGCCCTTTGCTTTTGCGAAACCCGCGCGTAAAGCGTAGCCTTTGCCCATGTGCTGCTTCAACCCGTAAACCGTAACTTGCTTGCTTAGGGCAACTTGCAGCGACCCGTCTTTGGAAAAGTCGTCTACGACGATGATTTCAAACCTGAACCCAAGCTGCTGCAAAACGGCTTTCAAACGTTCAATAATGTCGCCTACCGTTGGTTCCTCGTTGAACATTGGAACTACCACGGAAAGCAGTTTGCCATCGGTTTGCATCTTGAGTAACATGCTGAAAGAACGGTTTATAAAGTTTGGCTGTTAGCTGGCTGGCTTCAGTTTTTGTTCGCGAGCTCACCATGAAACTGGGGATATTGAGTTGTGCCTCAAATAATGACTGTTGTTTCGGTTCGAGTAATTTTGAAAACTTATTACACGCTTAAATATTTAGAGCAGTTACCTGTAGCTAAAGGAAGAAAGATACATCGTGACAAGAAGAGAAGAGGAAAAACGTCTTCTAAAAAGGTCAGAAGATTTTCTTAAGACAGCGAAGTTTCAGACAAGCCAAGATTTTTACGACTTAGCAACTTTTAGCCTTGAACAAGCATTGGAGCTTTTCTTGAAAGCAAAGGTTTTGGCAGAAGGCGTTGATTTTCCTAGAACGCACAGCATAAGAACTCTTCTAGAGATATTGGCGAAGTTAGTTCCAGAAGACAAAAAATCTACGGTAAAGGGCATTCTTGAAAAATACTTGCTAGAGTTAGGTATGCTTGAAGATGCCTACATAACATCCAGGTACGTTATGAGAGAGTTTACAGCTGAAGAAGCTAAGAAATTGACGACAGCAGTGGAGGATATAATGAAAAATGTCTCATGACGTGATTGTAGAAACAGCCCTGAAAAGGCAAGAAGCCTTCGACAATTTAGCAAGGTATCTGCAGATCATCAAGAAAACAGTCCGCAACCTCGACCAAAAAGCTGAAATTTACCTGTTTGGCTCAGCTGCGGGCAAGGAGCACAATTACTCAAGTGACATTGACATCCTCGTTGTGACAAATCTTCATCCAGCAGGGATACATGCTGAACTGTGGAAAGCTGGAATAAAGGAACCATTCGAGATTCATGTGCATTCGCGTGAAGAAGCCGAATTTTTCACAAGAACAACAAAGCTCACACAAATATAACTACTCAGAGACAGCCTAAACTCCAAGAAAGGTCAACGCAACTAACTCTTTTGGACAACTGAGCGAATGAAACGGTTTATAAAGTTTGGCTGCCTGTTCTAGCGTGCCTTGCGGATGCAAGAATTGATGGCTCAGACGGAAACTACCATGCAGGCTAAAGATAAGGAGAAGGTAACGTGGTTTTCCATGTGGTTTCTTGCGTCTATAGCCACTTTCGGCGCTGCGTTTTTCCCCATGTTCCACCGCCTCATCGACAGCAGAAACAGGCATTTCCGCCGAGAAGCCAAGCTAGAGGAACAGATTACTCAATTGCTTAGCGCGCAGGGAAAAGAACCCCCCGTGATCACGGATGCTCCGCGGGACATGAACGCGAAGGCATGGGCAGCTTCAATAATCCTTGTCATTCCAGCATTCGTTATAGATTACTATTTGTCTAAGGATTTACTCCGGCATGAGAAGCATGAAGACGCGTTTTTGGCGGCTGCTTTTCCTGAGCGGATGTTTATGCCGCAGACGATACCGATAAAAAAATATGCTTTAATCACCATAATTACTTTGGGCATAGGTGGCGTTTACTGGCTCTACAAGGTGATAAACCTGTACAACGCCCACTTCAAGGCACAATGGAAAGTAGAGCAAGAGATAGCGCGTTTGATGGAGGAAAAAACAGTTGACAAGCACATGTAAACAGAAACGGTTTGTAAGCCACGGTGGAGACGTCTGGGGCTTTAGCAGAAAATACAATATTCCCTTAGAGAAAGTGCTTGACTTCAGCGGACCCATCAACCACCTCGGACCTTCGCTAGAAGCGCTGGAAGCCGTCAAACAAAACGCTAAACTCATCAGATATTATCCTGACCCGAACCCTGTGGAGATTAGAGAAGAAATTGCCGCTTACGTGGGACATGGCATCTGCGCGGATAACGTGATACTGGGCAACGGGTCAATTGAGCTCATCTACATGGTTCCCGAGATGTTTGAGAAAGGCTTCAAAGCAGTCATCCCTGTACCGTCATTCACGGAATACGAGAAAGCCGCGTTGCGCGTCGGCGGTACACCTATCTACGTGCAGTTACCTGATGACTTCGCGTTGAACACCGCGGATATAAAGAAAGCCGTAACTGCTGACACGAAGATTATGTGCATATGCAACCCGCATAGCCCTTCAGGCACGCTGTACAGTAGAGAAAAAGTTTTGGAGTTGCTGGATTTCTGCCAGAAGAAAGGCATCATATTCAGTATAGATGAGAACTACATTGAATTCGCCGCGAAGGGCGAAGAAACAACTTTAGCGGGGTACGTGAAGGAATACGAGAACCTCTTT
The DNA here is from genome assembly GCA_041479225.1 of Bathyarchaeia archaeon. Lineage (GTDB taxonomy): Archaea > Thermoproteota > Bathyarchaeia > Bathyarchaeales > Bathycorpusculaceae > JADGNF01. The sequence continues at coordinate 1,860 of JBGOXQ010000163.1, read as the reverse complement.
GTCATACGCTCAGTCACCAAATTCTATGGGATGCCCGGCATACGCTTCGGCTACGGCCTTGCTGCCGAAAGCCTCATAGATACATTGCAGGCAGTGCGTTTGCCGTGGAGCATCAACGGCTTAGCAGGCATCGCGACGCTGGCAGCGTTCCACGATAAAGAGTTCATCGCGAACACGAAGCGCACCATCGCCAAAGAGAAAGCCCAATTTGCCAAGTTGCTCACTGACGTTGGCGGACTGAAGGTTTTTCCGTCGGAAACGAACTTTTTGCTTGTGAAAATCCTGAACCCGAAGCTCACTTCAACGGCTCTGCGGGAAGAGTTGGCCAAAGAGGGCTTGCTTATCCGTGACTGCTGCACATTTGTGGGCTTAGACAACAGCTACTTCAGAGTAACCGTGCGATCACCAGAAGACAACCAGAAACTTGTAAGCAGCTTAAAAGCAAAACTAAAGACTTAGGTCAGTTCAGACTGGAAATTTGAAACTTACAAAAGCCATAAATTGTAACCTTCACCAAATTAGCAGTTCATCTGTGGGGAACACTGCAACGGGGCGTCTTCGGGATGAAACGTAGAATAGTCATTTCAGCCGTAGTTGTATTGCTTGTTTTGGTTGTGTCAGCGGCTGCATTAATCACCATTCATGTTCCCGCAGGCGAAGAAAAACAGGCCAAGAAGCCCTTCTACGTCGGCGTCACATATGGCGGCAACGCAACTTTCACTGGCGGAAACGCCACGGCAGAAGCAAAACTGCTCATAGACAGGGTGAAGAATTACACGAACCTTTTCGTGCTACAATCGGGCACGCTGCAATTGGACCTAAACGAAACCAAAGAAATATGCGACTACGCCGTTGCCAGCGGGCTAAACGTCATATTGTACTTCAGTGCTTGGAATTCTAGTCAGCAGATGTTTCAGCCATTCATCGACACCGCCAGGCAAGATTGGGGCACCCACTTCTTAGGAGTGTACTATGGCGATGAGCCAGGCGGCAAAATGCTTGACGCAAATTATGTAGAATTGCACGACGGTGGCATGGGAGAAGAGGTTTACAGGAGATTGCCTGTCGTAGATGGGTTGCCAATCAGTCTCACGGTCGCTAAATCAGATGGAACCACAATTGACTACAGTCGCGGTCTCTTTCATATGTTTGGAAACTACAGTACCATTAACGTAGACTACTCGAACGGCACGTCAATCAGTTGGGCGAATGGCGGTCTCATCTTTCCGAATAGGACCTCAACCGTTTTTGCAGCTGCCTCACACAGCACATTTAACGGTACAATGTACGACGAGTATCCTAACGGCACAACAATCGCAACCAACTACGTTTACTACTCTAATGGCACGATAATGAAGAGCTACACCACGTACCACAGCATTCACAATGGCTCAAACGGTTCAAGCCTGACTTCGACTAACGCTACTGAAGTGACCCCGGAGGATGCTCCGCAAGTGGGAACCTACCAAGAAGCTTTAGCCCTGTTGCCTTTTAAGACGTATGACGAGACAGCGGCAAGACTCGTGGACCACATCCAAACCGTAATTGAGTGGCTACGTAACCAGTCAATCCCCTTGTTCACTTCAGATTACGGCCTGCACTGGTTTGATTATCTCGGTGGATACGACACGGTGCTCACTCAGTTAGGAGGAAACCGCTCAGTAGCTCAAGACATCGCTCTGGTGCGTGGAGCAGCAAACCTGCAAAACAAGAGTTGGGGCGCCATTTTAACCTGGAAGTACGACAAAGAACCCTACTTAGGAAGCGGCGAAGAAATCTACAGCCAAATGCGCACGGCATATGAAGCTGGAGCAGAATACGAGGTCGTCTTCAACTATCCCGCGATAACAGGAAACCCCT
>JBGOXQ010000162.1:0-5178 GCA_041479225.1 Bathyarchaeia archaeon | reverse complement strand
GCAGGATTTTGCCAATCAAGTAAGAATAATCATGCAAAGAGCATAGCACCCGCACCTATTTTTCCCCAAACCTAATCCGACCAGCGTAGACACTTTTCAGGTGGAGCAAAACGAATTTATCCCCTTAGCCATTACTCATAATCCGCATCTCCAGTGAGGCACCACTCTTTGAAAGACCTTCTAACCAAAATAATCACTATCGCTCTGCAACATAGTGCTGAATACGCAGAAGTTCGAGCGCAAAAACTCTCCAAAACAATGTTCACCATGAAAGAGGGACGCGTGGAAGCGGCAAAGCAAGGCATTGAGAACGGCGTTGCGCTTCGCGTGCTTGTGAACGGCGCGTGGGGATTCGCATCTGTGGGTTCGCTGAGCAAGGAGATTCTTGCAAACGCAATTGTCGACGCTTGTGCCATGGCAAAAGCAGCTAGCGCCCGGTTAAAAACCCCCATAAAGCTTGCTGAAACCAAAGTTTCAGAAGATTATGTGCAGGTTAAGCCGCAGAAGAGACCTTCAGACATCAGCATAGAAGACAAAATAAAAAACGCGACTTCTACAAATCGCGTCGCTCTTGGCTTTGACAAGCGGGTGAAAAGCTGCACCATAGACTACTTGGACTTGGCGGGAACCAGCTATTTCGCCAATAGTGAGGGCACATATCTGGAGCAGGACAAGCTCTATGTGTGGTCAAGGCTGACGGCTTCCGCTCTGCAGAATGGCGTTTTCACTTTCAGCCGCGAAGAACTCGGCTCCACCGCAGGCTACGAAGTCTTCGATGTAGAAACCCCAGAAACTCTGGGAGAACGATTAGCAAAACGTGCTATCCGCCAGCTAAGCGCGAAATCGCCGAAAGGCGGTACATATCCCGTTGTGCTAGGACCTAACGTGGTGGGTGTTTTTGTACATGAGGCTTTCGGGCACTTGGCGGAGGCTGATTTGGCTTTGTCGGGCGGCGTTTTAGCGGATAACTTAGGCAAGAAAATCGGCTCCGATTTAGTTACTTTTTACGATGATGGAACTTTGAGGGGTGCTTTTGGCTCCTTCAAGTATGACGATGAAGGCGTTGCTGCCAAGAAGACGCTTCTCATTAAGGACGGCGTGGTCACGGGTTTGATGCATAACCGTGAGACGGCGCAGAAATTCAACGCTGAACCCACGGGCAACGCGCGAGCAGAAGACTTCCGAGTGGAACCCATAATCCGCATGCGTAACACTTACATGGCGCCGCGAGACAGCGCGTTCGAAGAGCTTGTTGAAGGCGTGAAGTTTGGCTACTACTTTAAGAGTTTCCGCGGTGGACAAGCCAACCTCGACGGCACCTTCCAAGTTGGCATCCAAGAAGCCTACGAGATAGTGAACGGAGAAGTGGGCGAACCCGTCCGCGACGCTTCCATCAGCGGCAACACATTGGAAACGCTTCTTAAGGTGGAAGCGGTGGGAAAAGATTTTGAGTTGTCGTCGGGGCGCTGCGGCAAAGGGCAGACGGCGTTTATAGGGGATGGGGGACCACACATACGCGTTAGCGAGGTGACTGTCGGTGGCAGCGCTTGAGAAAGATGTCATGTTGAGTCTGGCGGAAAAAACCGTTAAGTCAGCCCTAACGCAAGGTGCTGCGGAAGCTGAAGTTTTCGTTTACGACAGCAACGGCACAAGCGTGGGCATCGAACGAGGGCAAATCACTAAGACTGCCCGCACAATCGACCGAGGCATAGGCATCCGAGTGCAAGTCAAGAAAGCCATAGGGTTCGCGTACACTAACATCGTGGACGACCAAACCGCCATCGAAGAAACCATCGGCAAAGCTTTGGAGGCTGCGAGAGCAAGCAAACCCGATGCGGACTGGAAAGGGCTTCCTGAAAGAAAACCCTACGCGGAGCCTGAGAATACTTTTGATGAGAAAATCTTGGCGTTGCACTGCGAAGACTTGGTGAACGTGTCTTCTCTAATGCTGGATGCTGCTTTGGAAGCGGATAAAAGGGTTTTTCCAATTGAAGGCGGGGCAGGGGCAGCTTACGTGTCGAATGCATTAGCGAACTCGAATGGTATTGCTTGCTTTGACAGAGGCACGATGATTGAATGCAGCTTAGCCGCCGTAGCTAAAGAGGGAACGACAGTGACACCTGTCTGCTTTGAATTCAACGCTGAACGAAACTACCACGTTGATCCTGAATGGGTTGGTAAAGAAGCCGCGCGGCTGGCGGTTTCCGCGTTGAAAACCAAACGGGTAGAAACCAAAAACTATAAACTTGTCTTCACCCAGTTTGCGTTGCAAGACCTACTTTACTATACGTTGATAAACGCCGTCAAAGCTGACTCTGTGGAACGAAACCAGTCACCCTTCAAAGACAAACTCGACACCAAAGTCGGGTCAGAAGCTCTTACAATCTATGATGATGGCTTGCTTTCGGGCGGTCTCCGCACCGGAACGTGTGACGGCGAAGGTGTTCCTCACCAGAAAACACTGCTTATGGAGAAAGGTGTCTTGCGGAGCTTCCTCTATGACAATTACACGGCTAAGAAACAGGGCAGAGACAGCACTGGAAACGCTTCTCGAGCAGGATACCTTTCCACCCCCAGCATCGAAGCCACAAACTTCCACATCTTACCAGGCAGAAAAACGCCAGATGAGCTTCTAAGCGAGGTAGATGACGGTTTGATGGTGAATTTCCTGCAGGGCGCGCACAGCAGCAACCCCGTAAGCGGCGAATTCTCGGTGGTAGCAACTCCCGCATGGAGAATCCACAGAGGCAAAATCGAACACTCAACACGCGGTATCATGCTGGCAGGCAACATATTCGAGTTGCTCAAGAACGTCAGCATCGTGGCTAACAACGAGAGGAAAATGGGTCAGCTTGTTGCACCTTGGCTTCTGGTGAATAACGTGAAAGTCATAGGGAAATAAGCTGTTTAAGCCCAGAAACTCTTCGAGTACTCACCGAGCACGGCTTCATACATATGCCTCGTCTGCAGTGCAATCTTATCCCAATCATACTTCTCCAGAATCTTCCTGTACGCCGCTTCTCTGAGGCGTTTCCTGTAACCGTCGTCAAGCAATATTTTGGTTATACCCCAAGCCAGCGAATCTGCATTATTCGGGTAAACCTTCACGCCAGTCACGTCGTGATCCACTATCTCCGACAAGCCACCCGTGTCAGAGACAATTACTGGGCTTTTCGCAGCCATAGCTTCCAACGCAACTATGCCGAAGGGCTCAAACAGCGAAGGCACCACGGATACGTCGGCGATTTTCTGCAGCTTCAGCAAGTTCTCTTCATCCACGAAGCCTGTGAAGAGAACTTTGTGCTCAAGCCCCATGCTCTTGACGATGTTACTGAGCTGTTCCTGCATGTATCCTGAGCCGACGATGACAAATTTAGCGTCCGTCTTCTGCAGCACTCTCGGAACCGCATTAATGAGGATATGTATGCCTTTTTCATAGACTAGGCGCCCTACGTAAAGCACGATTTTTTCAGTGGGCAAAGCGAATTTGGCTCTGAACTCCCTTAGGTCCTGCTTCTCCAAGCCATCGTAAACGTGAGGGTATACGCCATTAGGCACCATAGCAAGCTTGTCGCTGGGTAATCCGAAAGCCCACTTCACATGCTGCACCATGTAGTCGCTACAGCAAATTACGCGCCAAGCCTCATACGTCAACCACGCTTCAGTCTCATGAATCATATGCTCCGTGCTCGTGTGCAAGCCATCTCTGCGGCCAATCTCAGTCGAATGCATAGTGACCAACAGTGGCTTCCTGAAAACGTGTTTTAAGCCAATTCCTGCCGTGGCGACTAGCCAGTCGTGTGCATGAAAAACGTCGATTTTATCCTCTAGTTTGGCTGCTATCGCTGCGGCTTCACGTTGCATGTTCAAGTTCATCAGGTAAACCCACGTGGCGAAGTCAGGCGATGGATTCTTGTAGGAGTCTATGCGGTAAACTTCTACTCCGTCGATGACTTCGTGGGCTGGAGCGCCTGGGAAATCGCAGGTGACCACGTGGACTTTGACGTTGTTCTTCGCTAAACTCTTGGATAAGAAATAGACGTGGGGGGAGATTCCGCCGATTACTCTGGGTGGGAACTCCCAACTAAACATCATAACGTTCAGCTGACGCGTCATCAGGTCGCTGCGCCTCCTTGGACTGCTTTATAGACTTCAAGGGTGTTTTTTATCCAGTGGTTTGTGCTGGGGATGATGACTTTTATTTTTTCTTCAGGAACCTTGTAAATTCGGGTGATTTCGTTTTGCATCCACACAGATTTCGCCGTAACTTTTGCCGCTTCGTAGAAGCCCAGCCATTCGATACCGCGTATCGCCATGTTAAAAGCCGAGTTAGCTGCGGGTGAACGTTGGTCTTCGAGGCTTTCCACTGAGTAGATGAACGGGATGCCTAGGGCGTTTTTAAGTGTAACGGCGGCGGGGATGAAGTGCCAGTCGTAGACGTCTATCAGGTCTACTTGCTTGTTGGTTTGATAATAGATGTTTGCGGCAGCACGTTCCACTTCCTGATTCAACGTTAAGTCCCAGGTTAGGAGGTTCACGTGGCTTTGCACGGGGTTAGCTACTCGCACGACTTTGACGCCGCTGGATTCTTCAGCGGTACCCGTCATGGTATCGTGGTAGGTGACGACGTACGTTTCCACATGGTTTTTCACAAGCAGTGCGGCGAGTGAGCTCACATATTCCGCGAGTTTGCCCACTATTCTGGGCGGATATTCCCATGTGAAAATTACGGTGCGCATGGGTTTTCCCTACGTGAAGAGGCTACAGACCTTGATTATTCCTCTTCCAGTGAGGTAAAACCTTTTCTTGCCTTCATTATCGTAGAAACTTTCCGCGAACCCCCCAGCTTTATAGCCATCAAGCAGGCTTTCGATTTCCGCTGGGTCACGTTGAAGGATACGCGCCACTTCTTCGCTGCGTTTAGCTAAGTCCGCAGCGGTGGCACACAGGTTGTGGAGTGTTTGGAGGACTTTTTCTGGGAACGGAAGCTCTTCTCGCATGCTGTTCAACTCGCTTAAGCGTTAAGGAATACTCGTAGTTTTGTCTTAATAAACTCATGTGCACCAGATTTTGTTTAGAAGAGCTTGGTATCTGCTTGGACTTGCTGGCTGGCTTCGCTGAACCGCTCGGCAACGATGGCAACCATTTTCTTTCTCAGAGGTTCTCCCTTTAGCTTTT
>JBGOXQ010000161.1:0-5216 GCA_041479225.1 Bathyarchaeia archaeon | reverse complement strand
CCCATTTTCAGCCCTGCTTTCCTCGACAGCGCCTACGGAGAAACCATCCTCATGGCGAAAAACCAAGGACACAAAATCATCGTGGACTCAGCCAAAGAATTCGAGCAGTTCGTCAGCATAGGGACCAAAACCAAAGACGTCGGCGTCGTTTACATCGGCGGCGGGGTGCCCAAAGACCTCACCCAACTCATCGCCATATCCGTCTCTCCCATGACCGAAGACAAAGGCGTCCCCGGACGCGACGGACACCTCCGCAAAGGCATACAAGAATACTACTACCCACACAAATACGCCATACAAATAACCACTGACTCACCCCAATGGGGCGGCTTAAGCGGCTGCACCTTAGAAGAGGCTATAAGTTGGGGCAAAATCAACGCTGAAACAGGAAAACGCGCCGTCTGCTACTGCGACGCCACCATCGCCCTACCACTCATAACGCACGCGCTGTGCGAGCGCGTTCCACACAAACGTAAAGGACCAGACATGAGCTGGCTCTTCAAAGGCTTAACCTAAGCCCCTCTTTACTTTCCTTTTTTGTTTAATCTGGCAAACAGCGAACCAGCCATCAACGGCAAAATCACCGAAGCATCCCCCTCAACCATTATCCGCCGTGCTTTTTCACTGATCTTTCCCCACGAAACCGCTTCCCGCGGACGCGCACCGCTGAGGCTGCCATCCCACTCATCTGCCGTACTCACATAAACAACATAATCTAAGCCGTCTTTGAACTGGTTCCACCAAATCGTATGATGCTTGCTGATACCGCCACCAACAATGAGCGCACCAGACTTTTTTGCGTCGAAAACGATGTTGTTCAACGCGCCTGAATCTTTGAGCATGTTAAGTTTGAAAGCGTGGTCTTGGCTAAAAATCCAAGTTTGGTAGCCTACAGCTCCGTCAACGAATCCTGGAACGTAAACAGGGATGTCGTTTTTCGCTGCCCAATATAAAATTGATGTGTCGTTGCAGCAGCGTAAGCCGATTTCTCGCACCAACTCACTTGCAGACATTTCCTTTTTGCCTTCCTTCCAAAGCTCCGCCAGCAACCCCTGCACCTTCTCCTCGATTATGGTGCCGTAGCTGTCGTTAGGCACAAGCACGTTGCCTAAGCGGTTTACGCCCTCCTCATGCAGTTTAGAGTCGTTCATGACGAAGCTGCCGCGGTAATAGTCTCGCCAGCACCTTGCCAAATCATGGTCTATGGTGCCGCATGTGGTTATGACTACGTCGATGAGTTTGCGCTTCACAAGCTCCTTCAAAACGCCGCGGGTGCCCGTGGCAACGAGGTTGCCTGTAAACGAGAGAAACTTGACGCAGCCTTTCGCTTTTATCATGCTTTCTATGATGTTGACGCTGACGGCAAGTTTGCCCGCCGTGAAACCCCACGCCTGCTCCATCTGGTTAACTAATTCGTCTACGCTCATTTCTTCAGGAAACTTGTAATCCTTAACTGCCTCTTTCACGTGCTATGCGCTCCGTCTCTGTGATTTGAATTGTCAAGTACAGATAAATACGTGTCGAAAACCGCGCATCCGAAGACCCGCAGCATGGTATGTGGGTTGGTCAAGAAAACAAGAATTATCTGCAACCTCTACTGATATGCATCGAGGAACCAATTATGGATGACTCGGCTGAGCTCTTCGACGCCATCGCGCACCCCATGCGCATTAAGATACTGAAAATCTTAGAGAAAGAGCCAGCCACCTTTGCTTCCCTGAAGAGGCAGCTGAGCTTGGACAGCAGCGGCAACCTTGACCATCACCTCAAGAAGCTCGGACCGCTTATAACCACAGAAAACGGCATGTACACATTAACCGATGCGGGCAAACAAGCCTTAGCTTCGGTAGGCGCCGTGGAAACTTGGAAAGAATCGGAACGCCTTAGGCTTCGGGCATTTGCTGAAAAACCCTTAGCAGTTAATGTTCTCATGATTCTGACGATTGCCGCCGCCATAATAGCCGCACTTATCGTGGCGCAAGTGACTTTCAGCTCAGCGTTCAATGTCCCCTTTCTCCCAATCATCTATTCTATTTCGGCAGCCCTCAGTCTGCTGTCGCTTATTGGTTTGCTTTTCGGGAAGCGCTGGGGCTGGACGCTGACGGTGGTTCAGGCAACCTTGATCATGGCTTATTCGATGGTGCCCTTGTACTACGATTTCTACCTTGTCATCTTTCGCTCAATCATTTCAACAGAAAACCCTAGTTCCCTCATCTGGGTTGCTGCCAGTGCTCTAGTCATAATTGAATTAAGCTTACTGTTAGTTGCTGCTAGACAGCCTGTGAAAGAATTTCTCGGCGCACAATATGCAAATCCGCTTCGCAAGCGCGCTCTCGCAGGAGGAACATTAGCGGTTCTAAGTGGAATGATAGAAATGTACGCCGGAATCAGCTACCGCTTCGCGTCAGGAGATGGCATGGGCGGAGGAGCACAACTAGGCATATTAGGGGATTTTTTAGTTGCGGCTGCCCTTCTTCTTGCGATGGGGGGTGTTGCAGTTTTTCTAAGGAAGTACACTTTAGGCGGAGTGCTAATCGTTGTTTTCAGTTTCTTTCCAACACCATATTATCTCGTTTCCATAACTTATTTCGCTCTGAGCGCTTGGTCGCCCCTTTTTCCCTTTAACATCATCGCCATTATTCTGTTTGCGTTTATGCCATATGCTGCTGCAATACTGGCGTTTCTAAGCCGACCCAAAACAAACGAGTAACGGTTTCTTACTCTGACAGGTAATTGATGATTTTCGCGTACAGGTCTTTGTCTTTCTGGTCTTCGTAACCTGCATAGATGCTTGGGTTATCGTTCACTTCCACCACCACGTAGTCGCCGTCAACTTCTTTGATGTCTACGCCGTAGAGCCCTTTGCCCACGACGCTGCACGCTTTTAAAGCCACTTCCCGGAGCCGCTGCGGAATCGTTTCCTTTCTTAAGGCTACGGTTTTGCCCCAGGTGAATGTGGGTTTGCCGCGGAGTTTGGCGCCGTGCTTCCATCTGCCCTTCGGAATCATGTACTTGCACACGTACAAAACATCGTTATTCAAAACGCCAACTCGCCAATCAAATTCTGTAGGGGTGAATTTCTGAATAGCAAGGACATCTGATTTCTTAAAGAAACGCTTGCAAACATCGCGGAAACTTGTTTCGCACGCGGCTTTCTCCACGTATCGGCTGAAGCTGGTGTAAGGTGCCTTAATGACTACAGGTTTGCCCAGTGTGTCGAAGACTTCTGTGATTCTTTTATGGTGAAGTTCTTCTTTGTTCAAGAAGACTGTAGGGATGCGTGGTACATCGTACTTCTCGAACAGTTCGTACTGGTGGATTTTGTTGCCGCATATGGTGATGGATTCTGGGTCGTCGATGACTCTTAATCCGAGTTCCCACGCGGTTTTGCTGACTATATATGCTGTGAACAGGGGGTCGGTGGTTGCTCTGATGAAGACCGCGTTGTACTTGGGTATGTCGTTGATGTCTTCTCGGAAGAGGAAGTGAAATTCTTGCCCAGCCTTTTTCGCGGCACACTTGAAATTTTGCAGTGCGGCTTCTTCTCTGGGGTCGGAGAAATTGTATTTCTCAACAAAGCATGCGATTCTAGACACTGAAGTATTCACCTTTCGCAGAAATAAGCGAAACCTCTCTGGAAATCATTTCTAAATCAGCCTGATTCAGTTCTTCGTTTCTTACGGTTTGGAGTCCGCATAGAAACGCTTTTCCTTCGACTTTTTGGACGTGCAGTTTGCAGACGGGGATTCTGAAAAGTTCGTAAACTTTCTCGGAGATTTTTCTCGTTTCTTCGTCTTGGTTGCATTTGCCGAAAATTGATTTAAACGAAATCATGTTGCCTTTTAGGGGTTGCGCGCAGACTGTGAACTTGTAGTTCATGCCGAGGCTCTTCATTGCTCGGTACAATGCGCTTTTGTTGTTTGCCGTTTTGTAGCCGTCGTGAATGAAGGGGTTGACGGCGAAAACAAGCACGGGGAAACCAAGTTCAGCGATTATTTTCTTCACGGAGTCCGTGACGACGAAGGGCAACGTGGGGATTCCTGCTCTTTGTGCTCTTAGCAGCAGAATAGGTGTCCTGCTGGAGTCTATGATGTTCTCGCATGAGGGGATAACGCGGTTGCCTAAAACTTCAGCGTGCAAAGAAACGTAGTATCCTGTTTTCAAGTAGCGGTAATCGTTGTTGAGGTTGAGGGTTGGTTCTTTGATTGTTGCTTCTAGAAACGTTGCGGGCTTCATCACGCGCGAATCAGTTGTTAGGTCGATGTTAGAGACGACCAACACTCATATGACACCAGGTAATCGAATCCTCGATATTGATGTGGACGTATTTAAAATTAACTGTGCATGTTTACGGCAATTAATCCATGATTTTCAGTGTAGCCTGTTGCACTCTGTTGTCTATCCCCCCTCCCCTCTTACTGATGGGTTTGCTTCGGGCTGCGTTTTTGTTTCTGGGTTAGTAGCGGGTTTTTCATGCGTCACAAAAAGGCTTAGGTTGGGCTGTTTTGGCTTAGTTTGGCTAGCGTTGGCAGCTCTTGGTTTTCCTGTACATTGATATTTCTCAGAATATTTCCTCAAAATCTGAGCGTTCTAGATTGCTCATAGTTTTAATCGCAATACACTTCGAAGTTTGTTGTTTGAGTTAGAATTTTGTTGACTGGAGACTTCAAGTTCTTATTTGATAGCGTCCAGTGTACACGCGTTGTATAGATTGATTTTATATGAACTTAATTTGAAGCATAGCGCGCGGATGGATTAAATAACCCTTTGACCTAAATCTATACTATTAATTGCTCATGAGAGTCGACATATAGTTGTCATTAACAGATTTAAAAAAAGGTATGGTAATTGCTCAAACAGCTTTCTTAGTAATCTTAGCTGTAGGTATGGCTGAAGCCATTGTGGCATTATTTTCCAATAGCATAGCACTATTGGCAGACGGAATTTACTCTGTTGCAACATCCTTAATCTTTCTAATCATATGGATTGGCTTAAGACTTTCAAGGCGGTCACCTGATGGTACCTTCCGCTTCGGCTACTATCGAATTGAAGCTCTTGGAAGTCTCATCGCGGCGTTCGTTTTAACTATTTTTGGAGGTTTTATTCTCTCTGAAGCGTACAACACATGGGCAGACCAAAGAGTAATCACAAACGGAGAAATTGCGATAATAGCCGCCACTGCATCAGCAATAGCGGTTTTAATAATATCGGCATGG
>JBGOXQ010000160.1:0-5218 GCA_041479225.1 Bathyarchaeia archaeon | reverse complement strand
GTGAAACCTCCACGGTTGCGGGTTTGCCTGCTTCCATGTCTGCTAGGCTTTCGTCTAGGGGTTTGAGAACCCAGCCTTCGCCCACAACGACTAGTCGGGGTTCGAAGATTTCGCCTTCTTTCTGAAGGTGCTCTTTTTTCGCTGTTTCTTCGTTTGTGGTGTCGAAAACTTCGTTTGTTTCTTTCACTTTGGCGGTGAGGTTGATTAGGATAAAGTCTCCTTTTTGTAATGCCATAACGGTTCACTCTTCACTTGCGGTTCGAAACTAAGTTTGAAAGGCAAATAAAAAGGTTTCAGTGAGGTTTTTGTGGTTTGTGGTCGGGGATGGTCGGGAAACGTGTGTTTTGCAATTTGGCTGCTTTTGATAGACGTCAGCTACTTTCGCTTTCAGTGCTTATTTGTGATTTTTTTCAGTACCGTAAAGTACGGTGAAAATCTTTAGTATAACTTACGACAACTAAGCGCTCAAGATGAACAAGTCAGAAGCTTTAACAGTGCTACACGAAATCTACGGCGTATGCAGAGAATCGCTTACTATTAGCTGTGTCTCTCTGGATTCTAAAAGCTCCCAGATTGTTCCCGACGGCAGAGCGTTTCAGATTAGACTGAAATGTGAGTTGGATAATCAATCGCGTAGATGCATCAAACCGATTCTTCAAAAACACAGGTTAGCCATGAAAGAAGAAGAAGGTTTCGTAACCATTTCCTAAATAAGAACTCAGTCGACAACTTGGACTAAACCCAGTTTTCGACGCATTCCAAAACATTAAAGCGCGCGATCTTTCAATTTCTCATCAAGAATGCCAAGCAGCACTTCAGGCTTAACAGGTTTAAGAAGAAAAGCATCCATATTCCTCTTCGCAGCCTCAGTACTCGCTTCCACGGTGGGTGAACCAGTAAACACGATTTTCACGGTTTCAGGAGACATCGCCTGAATCCTCGGCAGCAAGTCAGTGCCCTCCATATCGGGCAATCGAACATCAATCAACGCGGCACTGAAATGTAGCCTTTTCGCTCTAGAACACGCGTGAAAACTCGTAATATAGACCGGTCATCGTCAACGATAAGCATGGTTTTCTTTGCTTTAGACACTAAGCTTTCACCTAATGCTGTTGTTTAACAGCGGAATCAAACTAAGAGAGTAGAATTCCGGTTTTTTGTTAATAGAGGTATGTTGTTACATCCAGACAATCACAAACAACTAAAAAGTAAAGCCATTGGGAAAAGAAATATTCATGAAATTTTTTCGCCCTAATTTCGGCACGAAAGAGTTATACCCGTGTCTTATCAAGAAGCAGGTAAGCGTGCCTCAGCATGAGCGTAACCTCCCCAACCCCAACTCCGCCTCCTGCAAGCCTATTCGGACTCTTAGACCTAAGCCAAATAATCGCTATCATAATTGTAGCCGTCGTCGCCGTAGCCATTGAAAGATTAATCACAACGTATCTTTCCCGCGGAGCAAAACGGCTCAAACTCGACCCGCATGTGACCAATAATGTTGTACTCATCTTCCGAATACTCATCCTGATTTTCGCCATAGCCGCCATAGCCAGCGTAGGACGCCTACAGCCTGAATGGCTTCTCTCGCTCTCAGCCATAGGCGGCGCCGCTTTGGGATTCGCGTCCACCAAAACCATCGGCAACTTCATCGCGGGCTTATTCCTCCTCGCAGCCAAACCTTTCAAGGTAGGCGATTACGTGCGAATAGGCACCGTGGAAGGTCTCGTGCAGGAAATCACCATCAACTACACCAGAGTACTAACCATGGCAAACAACACCGTGTCCGTGAGCAACCTGCAAATTCTCGACCGAGACATAACCAACTTCGCCTTCGAAAGCGGAGTTTACTGCTACTCTTTCGAAATTGGGTTTGACCATGGAGTTTCTACCCAGAAAATAGGGGAAATCTTTGAAAAAATCTTCGAGAAATACGCTTACGAATTCCCCAAGAAGCCCAGCTACACGCTAATTAGGTCAAACGGCATAGAGCGCATTTACATGGTTTACCTTTATGTGCGGAAACCTGAAGAAATCTTCAAGTTCAGACCCAGAATCGCGGAAGAAGTTTATTCGCTCTGGGATAGCGAAAGAATCAAACAGTGAAAAGCGCGACGCTCGTCTTCTTTTAATATTGGCTTGCAAAAGTAAACTTGGAACAGAAAGGCGAAAAAGCATGGTGAAAAACAAAAAACCCGACGGCACTCCGAAGCTTGCAGGTCAAGCAGCAAACCTGGCAGGTTTGATTGAATATCAGGAAGATTCTGTAGTAAGCCGCACGCTGATAGACAAGAAAGCTGGAACGGTTACGCTGTTCGCATTCGACAAGGGGCAGGGCTTGAGTGAGCATACGGCGCCTTTTGACGCACTAGTTTATGTTTTTGACGGCGAAGCCGAAGTGACTATTTCAGGCAAAGCAGTTCGGCTGAAGACAGGCGAGATAACGGTGATGCCTGCAGGTGAGCCACATGCCTTGAAGGCGATTTCGCGGTTCAAGATGATGCTCATAATGGTGCGCTCCTGACAATTTCTTTCTTTTTGTGCAAAAAGCTTATTAGTTTCTTAATTCTCGTAATTTACGAGAGCTCGTAGAATTTACGAGTCCTCGTAAACTGGTGAACGCCCAAAATGGAAACAGAACTCTCATATGAAGCCGAAGAATACATAGAGACAATTTACAAGCTGCAAAAAAGAGACGGCATGGCAAAAACAAAGGAACTAGCCGAAACCTTACGTGTGGTTCCAGGCTCAATCACAAACACCATAGAGCATTTGGAAAGCCACGGCTTAGTAATCCATGAGCCTTACCGAGGCGTAAAATTAACTTATGAAGGCGAAAAAATCGCCCTCTGCATCATTCGAAAACACCGCCTAGCTGAACGGCTGCTCACAGACGTTCTCAAGGCAGAATGGAGCACCGTGCATGAAGACGCCTGCAAACTTGAACACGCAATGACCAACAACGTGGCTGCACTCCTAGAAGAGCGACTGGGACACCCCAAGTGCTGCCCACATGGAAATCCGATACCAACAGAAAACGGGCTAATAATCGAAGAGCAGCTCTGCGTTGCTTTGACCGAGGCGGATGTCGGTGAGAGTTACGTTGTAGATAGAATAGTTGATGAGGAACATGCAAATCTTCAGCTTTTGGCAGAGAAAAAAATCAAGCCCGAAGCAACTGTCCAAATTACTAAACGAGATGCTGAATATGTTGTTCTTTATGTGGAAGGAAAGCAGCACCGCCTAAGCAGCGGTCTTGCAGTCAATGTTCTGCTGAGAAAAACAGGGAGGAAAATTCATGCAGTTTCGACATAGACATGGCCGACACGGAGAGGAATCTTGCATAAACGTGGATGGAAATGTCCCTTTGACGTGTTTGCCAGAAGGCGCCAAAGCCACAGTAACTCACACCACAGGTGACACAAACGTAGTGCGGAGACTATCCGAGATGGGTTTAACCCCGGGAAGCGAACTGAAACTGTTACGCAAATGCTCGTTCCACGGACCCATAGAAATCGAAGCGCGAGGTGTAGCTCTTGCCTTGGGCTATGCTTTAGCCTCAGAAATATACGTGCAGCCTGATGAAGGCAACATAAATGGCAGCTAAACTGGCTCTTGCCTGCCACGAAACAGGCGCTGCCTCTTTGACTCACGGAACCAAACGAACAGACGAATTTTCTGTTGCGCTGGCGGGAAACGCGAATGTTGGGAAAAGCGCCATCTTCAACCAACTCACAGGCTTAAACCAGGTCACTGGCAACTGGCCTGGAAAAACTGTTGAACGCGCCGAAGGCACCTTGCACTTTAAGGGTTACAACATCCGTGTAATTGATTTGCCAGGAACGTATTCTCTTTCCGCGTACTCTATGGAAGAGATTGTTTCGCGGGACTACTTAGCCATAGAGAAACCCGACGTCATTATCAACGTGGTTGACGCTTCAGCGCTTGAACGCAACTTGTACCTGACGCTGCAGCTTCTGGAACTTGAAGTGCCCATCGTGATGGCTCTTAACCAGATTGATTTTGCAGCAAAGAAAGGATTAAAAATCGACGCGGAAAAACTCTCCAAAACCTTAGACTTGAAAGCCGTACCTACCGTAGCGGTTACAGGCACAGGCATTAGCGAGTTACTTTCCGCTGTAGTAGAAGTGGCCGTTAAGGAAAAGAAAACGCCCCCCTTCAGAATTAGTTACGGCAAAGAGATTGAAGAACACATTCTGGCAATTGAAAACCTTGTTGTCTCCAAGCTTCCGCAGCTATGCGCAGTCTACCCGTCAAGATGGATTGCCATTAAGCTGCTGGAGAAAGACGCTGACGTGATGGGCAAAGTGGCTGCCCTTCCCGATGGGAAAAACCGATTAGCTCTCGTCGAAGAAATAACCGCCGAGTTGGAAACGGTTCACGGCGAAACCCCTCCCGTAATCATGGCTGCCGAACGGTACGCGCTTGCCAGCAAAATCGCTAAAGAAGCGGTTACAGTTGAAGCTTCGCCGCGAATCAGTGTGGAACAGAAGTTAGCCGCGGTTACGACGCATAAAGTGTTTGGGTACTTGATTTTGGCGGGTGTGGTTGCAGCGGTGTTTGGGGTTATTTTTGCTGGCGGAACCCTGCTTTCAGGCGCGTTAGACAGCGGGCTTACTTGGCTATCAGATGGCGCGTCAAACTTGCTTTCTCCAGTTTTGCCTGCCGTAGCAGTGGAATTGCTCGTGAAGGGCTTAATCGGCGGCGTCGCAGCAGGCATAACCATTGCGTTGCCCTACATTGTCCCGTTTTACATAATTTTGTCTTTGCTTGAAGATAGCGGCTACCTGCCCCGTGCAGCGTTCCTCATGGATAATGTTATGCATAAAATTGGCTTGCACGGAAAAGCGTTCATTCCGTTGATGCTGGGTTACGGCTGCAGTGTTCCCGCGTGTATCGGATGCCGAATTATGGAAACCAGCCGCGAACGATTTCTAACCGCATTCGTCGTGGTACTTATCCCCTGCGCCGCCCGAACCGTTGTGATTCTGGGCTTGGTCGGCAGATACGTTGGGTTAACTGCGGTAATCGGCTTGTACCTGTTTGATTTACTTCTCGTCTTCGCGTTGGGCAGAGTTGCCTTCAAGGTGTTGCCCGGCGAACCCGTTGGCTTAATTATGGAAATGCCTAACTACAAGATGCCCTCCGCTAAAACTATAGTTCTCAAAACGTGGAGTCGCACCAAAGACTTCGTGTACGT
>JBGOXQ010000159.1:0-5232 GCA_041479225.1 Bathyarchaeia archaeon | reverse complement strand
GCGGAAGATAGCATGTTCCCGTTCAAGGGAGCAGACTCCATCTTTGTCAAGGTAAGTTTCAAGCTAGGCGACACCAAACTAGTCGTCGAAAAATGGGAAGGACCAGAAAAGCCAGAAGAAACAGCTTAAAGAAACCTTTAAACAGTTTTTTACCTTCTATTTTTCTACGAACACAAGCGTGTTAACCCGAGTGTGAACATTTTTGCCATCTCTAAAAACATTGCTAAAAGAAGTGAAGAAAGAACTCACCCAGAAGGAGAAACTGCGCGAAGAAGCACAGGACTCCATGCGGAAAATCACCAGCCTTTCCAAACAGGGCATCCTGCTTAGCCACCAAAAAAGGCTTGAAGAAGCAAAAAAACAGCTTGAAAAAGCAACGGGACTCCTCACAAACCTGAAGTGCGTGGCGAAGGAATATCCATCAATAATTTATGGCGGCATGTTCAGCGCAGCACTCCAAGAATACGCGGAAGCAAATATTTTCGTAAAGCTCATCGATGAATCCCGATTTGTAACGCCGGAAGAAATTGATGTGCCTCCAGTTGATTTTGTTCTAGGTTTAGCTGATGTAATAGGCGAATTCAGACGCTTAGCGCTTGACGCTCTGCGGGAAGGGGCTGTTGAGAAAGGCGAAAAATGTTTGGAAACCATGGACGAAATTTACATCGAGTTGCTGGCGTTGGATGAAGCCTACATGCTTGTTCCAGGACTCAGGAGGAAAAACGATGTAGCCCGAAGAATCATAGAATCCACCCGCGGCGACATCACGCAGGAAGTGCGGAGGAAATCTTTGGAAGACTACTTGCGGCAACTTGAGAAAACTCTGGGAAAAAGGCAAAAACAACGCAAAGCTGGAAACTAATGGGCAACGCCGAGGCAGCGGTTGAATTTTCAGTCAGCAAAGCCCGCAAGGCACAGGAGTGGATGGCGCGAAAAGTCATCAGCGAAGACCAACTGCCCGAGAAAATTAAACTCATTGCAGGTGTCGATGCGGCTTATTTTGGGAACTTAGCTTTCGGCGCGGTTGCAGTGTTGGATTATGAGTCGCTGGAACTCTTGGAAGCTCAAACGGCAGAGCAACCAGCCAAGTTTCCTTACATTCCAACTTTATTCAGCTTCAGAGAGCTACCCGTCGTGGTTGCTTGTATTAGGCAGTTGAAGTTGCAGCCTGATGTATTTCTTGTTGATGGGCATGGGAAAGCGCATCCTTACAGATGTGGCTTTGCAAGTCACCTCGGAATTGTCATAAACAAGCCTACGGTAGGTGTGGCGAAAAACAAGTTAGTAGGCGAGCCTAAACGTGTAGGAGAAGAGGTTTTCTTGGTTCAAGACGGCGAAGTCGTAGGCGCAGAAGTGTCCACTCGCAAAGGCTCCAAACCAGTTTACGTAAGCATAGGCCACATGGTATCGCTTGAAACAGCCATAAAAATCGTAAAGCATTGCACGCAAAACGGCCGAATCCCTGAGCCCATCTTGCAGGCTCACAGAATTGCTTCAGAAAAAAGGAAAGCAGAAATTGCTAAAGCAACAATTAGTGGCTAGTAGGCGAAGACTGTGTTAAATCCAAAACTGAAAGAACTAACAGACAAAATCCGCGACAAGAAACTTCGAAAGAAAGTGCTGGATTTCCTGGAACACCCCACGTTTGAACTGAACGGAAAAGTACATTCGGGGGTTTCGTTCGACGTTTCACCTGGCGGCTTAGCGCATCACCACACCTACGAGGGCGGGTACCTTGAGCATGTTGCGGCAACGGCAAGGATTGCTTTGACTCTTTGTGATGTGGTTGAGAAGGTTTACAGCGGAAAAGTGAACCGCGACCTCGTGATGGCAGGGGTCCTGCTGCATGACATATTCAAGCCCGTCACTTACGATATAGACGAGAACGGGGCATTTCGTTCGTCAGCCATAGCAGATTACATGGATCACATTTCTCTGGCAACTTCAGAGCTTGTTCGAAGAGACTTCCCCATGGCGCTGATCCACATTGTCGCAGCGCATTACGGAACTTACGGCGCAGTCAAACCCCGAACCGTCGAAGCACTGGTTCTACACCTGGCGGACAACGTGGATTCGCAGCTGAACGGACAGGTGCTGGATGCTGCGGGCTATCTTACGCGGAAAGTCACTGGCGAATACCCGTCTAAGTTGACTTCGAAGGAGGCGTTCGAGATTGTTCGTTCGAAGGCAACCGAAGGCTGGGCAGGCTTGGAGAAAACCGTGGAGAAGCTGAAGCAGAAGTGGGAGTCGCAGAAAACTTAAATCGTTCTCCGCGGAAAAGTGCAGACGGTGAAACGCATCTTGGAACCCCAACAACCACCGAATCCTCAAATAGAAAAAACTCCTGAACCACAACAACCAGAAAAGGCTCCAGAAACCCCACAGACCCCTCTTATTCCCTTTCAAGAATTCCAAAAACTCGACCTGCGAATCGGCAAAATCATCGAATCAAACCAGATTCCAGGATCAAAAAAACTCATAAAAATCATCGTGGACTTCGGAATAGAAAAACGGCAGGCAGTCGCTGGGCTCCTGCAGTATTATAAGCCTGAAGACCTTGTGGGCAAGAAATGCATGTTCGTGCTCAACTTGCAGAGGCGCGTGATGATGGGCGTAGAATCGCAGTGCATGATATTGGCGGCAGAAGACAATGCAGGAAATGTTGTGGTGCTACAGCCCGAGAAGGATATATCTGAAGGAAGCAAAATTGGCTAGGCCTGCGCTGCTAATCCATTTATGAGCGCCAAAATCTCAGCAGCTTTGTCTCCAGCAAGATTCTCCACCATTTCCTGAGTTAAGTCTAGCCATTCGGCGATGCCAGCGGCTTCATCTGAATTATTCGCGAATATGATGCGGATAAAGGGGAGGAATTCCTTGATGGCGCGTTTAGCGGAGATGTGGCATTTTGGTTTTATTTTTTTGGCGATGCTTAGCTGCATGGCACGTTCAAACTTGGATCGCGCAAGAGAGCTGATGCGGCCTGGGAACTTAAAAGGCTCCCAACTGGGTTTCGAGTTTTGTCTTGACATGGCAACTCCGGCTGTCATATAGTCGATAACATAACGCAGATAGCCCCAGTTTTGGGTAGAACGAATTCTGCCCCGAAAAACGTCTGCCCGCGCAAGAGCATCCATGGCTTTTGCCAAGTCGTGTGGGTCACTGTAGTGTTCTGGAACGTTTTCGTAGATCCATTCAAAGAGCATATCGATATCTATGTCTGCAAGGTCCACGGCTTGCTTGGCGCTTTGGCTCGTTCGCGCGTAGAGTATTATTCTGAGCACGTTAGAAATTGTGTCTTGCCTGTCACGGTAGCCCAGCCACGAAACATCCTCGTAAACCAAACGTGTTTTGCCTTGAGCAAGAGCTTGCAGGTCGTTCACTGCGCTTCGGACATCGCCGCCTGAACGGTAAGCGATAAATTTTAGCGCGTTCTCATCAGCTCTAATAGCTTCACCTTGGCAAATTCGAGTTAGATGCTTCAACACATCGTCTGCGGAAGGTTTCTTGAACTCTACCAAAAGGCAATTGCTTCGTAACATCGAAAAGCGCGGATCGTGAGCGTCGTTGGCAATTAGCACTACGGGGCATTGAGCGTTTTTGGCGATTTCCGTAATGGCTTTGACCCCGCCTCGGTCTGCGTTACCTGTTAACCCGTCGAGTTCGTCTAGGAGAACGATCCGTTTTCCGCCGAAGAGCGTGTTGTATTGGCTTGCTAAGCCCGCGAAGCGGTTTATGGCATCTTCGGTGCGGTAGTCGCTAGCGTTTTTTTCTACGAGTTCCATTTTAAGATCGTTGGCTAAGGCTTCTACTGTGACAGTTTTTCCTATTCCAGGCGGACCATGAAGGAAGATGGCGCGTTTTTTGGGGGCTGCCTTGTCCCAGGATTTGACCCAACTTTTGAACATTGCTATAGCCTCGCCGTTGCTAACAACCTCTGCTAGGGAGTGAGGCTTATACTTGAGGGACCACGCAGCGTACAAACGATTTTCACCTTGTTTAATGTTTCAATTCAGAGCCTGCTTCCACAAGTTTAGCCAATAACGCGCTAAGCTGGACTTCGTCATCAGAGCCCTCCATGATGCGGAAATCTACTTCGCCCAGGTAATCGGCAACTCTGACCTTGAGGGTTTCAGGGATTCCTTTAGATTTGAATAGCTCCGAGTGAATCTGCCTGACCACATCGCTTCCAGCCATACCATAAGTCTGAAGCATGTCGCGCAGTTGTTTTCTTGCTTCATGAAAGTCTCCTCTAATTGCGGTCATCAACATTTTCTCCACATCCATAGGGTTGGCGCGTCCCGTCACCGAATAAACCAAATCATCATCAACAGGCTGGTTCATCGACGCTGCCGACTGCAAAGTGTTCATGGCTCTTCGCATATCGCCACCGCAAACCTCGTAAATTGCCTCTACACCTTCATGCAACAACTTCACGTTTTCTTTCCCTGCCACCGTGCAGACGAATTTATCATGCTCCGCTTTGGGCAGGAAGCTGAACCTGAAAGGGGCACACCTGGATTGAATGGGCTCGATGATTTTCCCGCTGTAATTGGCGCACATGATGAAGCGGCAAGATTCTGTATATTTTTCCATAGTTCGCCTCAACGCCTGCTGTGCGTCGCTGGTCATGTTGTCTGCTTCATCAAGAATCATGATTTTGAAAGGGATTTCTCCGATGGAGCGGATTCGGGCGAAGGTTTTAATGGTTTCTCGGACTACGTCGATGCCTCTTTCGTCGCTAGCGTTGAGTTCCATAAGGTGTTCGCGATAAGTTTCTCCGTAAAGGTCCCGGGCTAGGCAGAGGGCGGCGGTGGTTTTTCCTGTTCCGGGGGGTCCCGCGAATATGCAGTGCGGCACGTTGCGTGCCTTAGCGAAGCTCTTTAGGCGTTCCACGATTTCTTTTTGGTCAACCATTTCGTCTAAGTGCTTTGGTCGGTATTTTTCTGCCCACATTTCAAAACTCAATTGGTGATTCTCCTGGTTATTTTGAACAATGCTATAAGAAGTTGAGTGTAATTATATCTGTTTTGCGTTCGATTTCAGCGAGGATTCTTGAGTGGAAAGGAGGCTAAGCTGGTCAAACATTCAAGTGAGTCATGGACTTTTACCAAAGCAATTTCTATAGAACATATGTGCTTTGACACATGTTTCATTTATCAAGCGTAATATTCGTTTTCTTGCACCCATTTCTCTGTGAATAGCGTTATATAGATAGACAATCGTACAGGTTTC
>JBGOXQ010000158.1:0-5299 GCA_041479225.1 Bathyarchaeia archaeon | reverse complement strand
TGAACGTTTACCCGAGCTACTTCAGCTCCATAATCAAAGACGACGTAGAACTGTTGTCGATGGATAGACGTTACGAATCTGCGGTGGATGCGATTGGCAAGATTCCAGCCAGCGAGCAGCTTGAGATAGACGTGAGTCCGACGTACACGATTGTGGGCAATTTCCCCATTGTGCTGCGCGAATCATTGCTGCCCGAGTTGATGCGCATGGGAGACAGTGTTCATAAGAAAGCTAGGGAGCTCGCGCCGCCAGGCATTATTGGACCCTTCTGCCTTGAAACGGTTATCACGGATGACTTGAAGATTTTCACGTTTGAGATTTCAGCGCGCATCGTTGCTGGAACAAACGTAGGCATCGGCACCTCGCCTTATGCCTACTTGAAGTATGGAGAAAACATGTACATGGGAAGACGCATAGCCATGGAATTAAAAGACGCCGTGAGACAGAAGAGGCTGCATGAAGTTGTCGCCTGATTTCGACCCATAGTATTTTCCCGACTGGAATGAACTATCGAAAAACAAATAAGCTCAAAGATACAAATGGCAGCAGCAATTATCACTTGAAGGGGAGAATAATTGCAATGAAGAAACAAACTTGGCTTTTCGTTTCCATATTTATTGGGCTACTCCTAGCCACATTCACTTCGATTAGTCTTGCGTCTGCTCAACAAGACTGCACCGTCTTTTACGGAAACACCATACCTGACAACCAGATCGACGGGACAATCGGAAGCGAGTGGAACGACGCAGGAACTTATAACATGTCTCTTAGTCCTTGGGGAACCGCGAATGTCTGGGTGAAACAGGATCAAACCAACCTTTACATTGGATTAAGTTTCTTGGCGGACTCTGAAAACCCTTGGGTGGCATTTCAGTTTGGAACAAGCTTCTGCATGTCTAACAGCGCAGATGGAGCAGTATTCGGAGACGACACTTACTCGCCCAATGGATACCAGGATATTCATTTCACCGAAGGAGCAGGCGTTGCCGCAGATGCCGTCCAAAATGGAGTAGGAGCAATAAGTGTTAGCGCATCAAAAATGGTCAATGTCGAACTTAAGAAACCACTCAATAGCGGAGATAGTGACGGAAAAGACATAAACTGGACGCAAGGCAACATCGGCACAATCATTATAGACTGGGATTCTAACGGCGGAGGAAGCAGCGGAGGAACCGCAAACCACATGGACGGAACTCACACAGAGACAACCATGCTCATTAACTCAAATCCAATACCTGAATTCCCAAGCACGATATTCATTTTGAGCTTGCTTGTCCTCACAATTCCAGCGACCATTATCGGGAAAAAATGGCGGAAAAGAGCAGACCAAACGTAAACTCCTATTCATAGCGCGGAGACCTGCTTATGCGAAATCATCTTGTTCTTTTCGCTTCAATAACCCTCGGATTACTCATGATCTGTTCTGCTACGCTTAAGCCCGCTAATGCTCAAACTGACTTCATTGCTTACCGCGGAAGCAATATACCTGACAGCCAAATTGACGGGGTAATAGGAAATGAATGGAACGACGCAGCTTACTACAAAAACATTAACATTGATCCCTGGGGAATCGCGCTTTTCTGGATCAAACAGGACGGGACTAACCTTTACATAGGCATGAAGTTTTATGCTGACTCAACTAATCCGTGGGTGGCATTTCAGCTTGGACCGACTTTCTGCATGTCTACCAGCGCTGACGGAGCAATTTTCGGATACGATAACTACTCGGCAAATGGCTACGAAGATATCAGCTTCAACGAAGCTCCCGGAATTTCAGCCGACGTCATCCAGGATGGGAAAGGGGCATTAAGCGTTAACGCCACGTACTTTGTCGTTTTAGAATTGAAGAAACCGCTTAACAGCGGGGATATTGCTGGAAAGGACATGAATTGGTCAGATGGCAATACATACTCGCTTGTGATAATGTGGGATTCTGATGGCGGAGGAAGTAGCGGAGGAGCTGCAAATCACGCGGTTGGAAGCGGCATAGCAAATACCGTACTTATCAATCCAAACCCAAATCCGGTGCCTGAATTTCCGAGTTTGATAACTGTTGCGATCCTATTTACAGTCGTTGCGGGTTCCGCAATAATATTTAGAAAAAGATGGCGAAGAAACGCGGACGCGACCTAAAAATCGATATGGGGGCTTCCGTCAGTTAAAATTAAGTAAAACAAGAATCCAACACTTTTTCAAAGTTCTCTCGTGTTCTAGCCCTTTTGTAATTCGCTAAACCTCTGATGAGTTCCGCCCTTTTTCTCTCGCCAAGCGTTTCAGCCACAGTTCTTGCGACTTCGCCTGCGCTGGTGAAGAGAAAGTGGCACATAGCCGAAACGTTCGCGGGTTTCCGAATGTCACTGGCAGTTTCAAAATCCACAAACCAAGGCTTCCGCGCACCGTCAATGATGACATGTTTCGGCGCTTTGCTTAGTTCACCGTGGTCCAAACCGATTTCGTCTAACCTATAGCAATTTTCTAAAACTTCGCCCAAAACCTTCCGCATAAGCGCTTCTTCCCTATTCGCTTCAAGCCATGCGGGAAGCAAATCGCCGTTGATAAGCTGCATCAGCAAAAAGTTTTTGCTTGCACCAATCAGTTTTGGACCAACATTAACGGCGTTGGCTTTGGCAAGCATATGCGCCTCATGCAGCAAGTCAGGTCGGTCTGCGTCTACGCGGAGGATTTTCATCGCTGTACGCTGCCCATTAAGATGCGCAATCACAACGATGCCGACATAACCTTTGCCCAAGATTGGCGCTGGGATTCCGTAGGCGCTGGCTTTCCCCGAAAACTCGACTGCCGATACACCAAGGCTTCGCATCTCTTCGAGGCGGCTTTTTAGTTCGGCTTCGTTGACTTTCGGATAACACAGAACCGAAGCGTAAGTCTCTATCATTAACTTGTCAATCGGGACGATTAGGGGGCTTTTCAATTTGAAGGGTTCCTTCACAGACTAAAGAATAGAATATGCGGGGATAATAAATTTAATAGACGTTCTGAGTAACCTTCAGGTGTTCGCCCTTTGCTTTTTTCTTATATAGG
Source organism: Bathyarchaeia archaeon (assembly GCA_041479225.1). Taxonomy (GTDB): domain Archaea; phylum Thermoproteota; class Bathyarchaeia; order Bathyarchaeales; family Bathycorpusculaceae; genus JADGNF01. The sequence goes on along the minus strand of JBGOXQ010000158.1, from coordinate 2,257 downwards.
AGAAAATCTCTGTAATATACAACTTTAGTTTTGCCCTATCATGCGCCGACAATTTTCTTCCATGCATGACATCATTTCTTATAGGGATTAGTTCCCTAAGTTTCACAATAATGCCTTCTTTGCTTGGGAAGCATATGCTAAAAACCTGCCTCCAGTTATCCCTTTTTTCCATCATTGTGGCATAGTCAGAGAAATCCGCATAACACATCAAATCTAGTTTTTCGGTGTTTTCCCAACGTTTTTCCTCGTCAGCTTTCTTCTTTTCTGAACAGGTTTGCTGAATCTCTGTTGGAACCTGTCTTATCCACCAATCTTTTCCAAAGACCTTTTCCATTGAGTTGCCAATGAAAATTCTAAGTTCGTTTTCAAATAACGTAATATCCGCATAGTTTTCTGACTCTGCCTCTTTAATCAAGCATAACTTCGGAGCGCTAGTCTTATTCGTTGCAGTTTTAGATAGATTTGCTTTTTCTCTAGTTAAGTCAAGATTTTCTTGGGCGGCTTTGAGGTTTGAATCAAGGTGAATTGCTAATTTAAACTCTTCAATAGCTTGGTCGAGCTGTTGATCATTTGCGTAAGTACAACCGAGGTTGTTGTGAGCCGCGGCGGAATCTGGAACTAAAGACACGACTTTTTGGTAAGACTCAATTGCCTTGGACCATGATTCTCTGTCAAAGTATTCGTCACCTAGATTGTTATGATAGATCCATTTTTTGGGATCGAGCCGTATGGCTTCTTTAAATTGTCCGATGGCTTCTTCTGATTTCCCTTGTTTTGAACTTATTGCTCCAAGAGTGTTGTGGGCGTTTGCGTTTTGCGTATTCAAGGCTATTGCTTTTTCAAGATGAATCCTCGCTTTGTTAAGAATGCCCTTTTCAAAGAAGAGTTGCCCAATATTGACATGAAGAACGGGATCTGAAGTATTAAGTTTCGATGCTTTTTCGTAGCAATTTACAGCTTTGCTTAGATCGCCTTTCTCTGAATATAGCGTTCCGAGTAATTCATAAGCATCTTCAGCATCTGGTCTCAGTTTTATTGCCTGTTCATATTCTTTTTCCGCTTCGGCGAACATACCTTTGTCATGGTAAACATGACCGAGGTTAGTGTATGCGCCCACATCTTTCGGGTTCAACTTTATTGCCAACAAAAAAATCGCTGCTGCTTCATCAAGTAACTTCTTTTCCGCCAAGGCAGCTCCAATGTTGACTAATTTGGTACTCACTTCTCGGGCAGTTCGATAAATAGTGGATTTAATCATTCTATTCACCTAAATTACAAAGACAGCCGATCGTTAATTCAACCAATATCTTCGTCATCTCAGATAAACGCACGATGGATCACAAATCCGTCCCACCGCAATGATTCTTCTGCGATTGCTGATCATTTTGTCCTTATGATTGTGCATGTCTTTTTTGATGGCACATAATGTCGATACTCCAAGGATTATTTTCAGTGGAAGATTCTCATTAGTGAAATCAGCATAATCCCAAAGGTTGATAAAACTTGTCGCTTTTGCAAGTTCTAAATGATCAAATACCAATGCTTGCGCTCCGCTGCCAATTTTTCCAGTAACCGGACCAATCCCACTGGGGAAACTATACCAAATTGACCCATCTTTTGAAAAAGTCTTCGCAAACTCTTGAGATGTAGCCGGCAAGGCACCGCCTTTTGAGGAGGGTTCAATGAAGACACAATAGCAGTCGTTTCCTTCTTTCTTAGCTTCATTGCAAAGCCTTTGAATTATAACCGGTCTAGCTTTTTGCGACCGATTTAGCCAAAACGTCTTACCTGTCCTCTCGATATCGCCTATTTTTCTGTCAAAAATCTCTTTCTCAGTTTCACCTGCATGAGGTCCCATAACGCTGATGACCAAGCGCTCGCTTTTCAATATGTCCAATAAACTCTTCACTTACTTTTTGCCTCTCGGCATACTCTTTTATAAAGAGCCAATTTAAGATTTTCTTAAAGTAGTTTAAGGCTTTGTGGAAATTCGGGTGGGACACCAAAACCACCCAAAAGAGCCGAGATAGTAAATTTAATAGGACGACACCAATACTGGATTTCTGTTTGTGTGTTGACGTATGCCAAGGTTCAAGCAAATCCCTGAAATTCAAAACCTGATGAGCAAAAAAGAACTCATCCGTAACCTAGGCATCATTGCGCACATCGACCACGGAAAAACTACGCTGGCAGACTCGCTACTCGCTGGCGCTGGGCTCTTATCGCCGCAAATGGCTGGCGCTGCAAGGGTTTTGGA
>JBGOXQ010000157.1:0-5344 GCA_041479225.1 Bathyarchaeia archaeon | reverse complement strand
GCGTCTTGACGTTGCCGAACCTGTAAACGTCGTTGTAGCTGCATGGGATGGCGTCGCCGTTCTCCGCTATGCTCATGAATTTGCCGAAGAAGCACCTGCCCAAGAAGAAGCGGTTAAACCAGTTGTCAAAATCGGGCATTCCACGTTGCTTGGCTACGCGAGCGAAGGACGGGTAATAAACGTTGATTTCAGGTTTGCCCTTATACTTTGACTGCAAATCATACAGCTTGTTCCAAGCCCACTCATACTGCGCCGCGGAAGGACATGCCTTTAGGCTGGCTTTGTCTTTGCTGTATGGAATCATGCCGTGGTAGATGACCCATCGGGCACCATATTTCTGGGCCAAATCCAAAACATCGGTGAAATCTGCTTCATTCACGTTAGAGACTGATTCGTTCACATTTGCCAAAGTGTAGACGAGGCAGTTCAGCAGCTTTTCTTTCGAAAGTTTCTCAATAACTCTGACTGAAGCGGCATAAACGCCTTTACCTCGAACTTCATCGTTAGTGGCTTGTCCTCCGTCGATGCTGACGGAGACTTTCACTTCGTTTTTCACTACGTTTTCGAAGCATTTCTCATCCATAAGGCGTCCGTCGGTAATTATGCTTGCGTTCATGCCGACTTTTCGGGCGTACGAAATCACTTCGAACAGGTCTTTGCGCTGCAGGGATTCTCCGCCTGCGATGCCGAAGAAAGTTGCGCCGAACTCATAGGCTTGGTCCACGAGGTGCTTAGCCTCCGTGGTGCTCATTTCATCTGGTGCGGCTGGTTTGCCTTGATTTGTGCAGTGTACACAGTTGAAATCGCAGCCAAAAGTGCAACGCCACGGAAGAATGTATAATGGTCCTTTCTTAACCATCTTCATCCCTCATTTACTACATTGAGCCTCGGTAATACTTTGTGGCAGGTAACAGCTAATCTTAAATCATCAACTGATGAAATGTTAATAGGTGAAAAAAATGCCCAAAATTAAAGCAAAAGCCACGTGGCTTGAAAACGTCCGCTCAATAGTAGACAACCAAAGAACCCACAGCATCGTATGCGACCTTTCTACGCCTGCAGGCGGAACCGACATGGGACCTACAGCGTTGGAGCTTACTTTGATGGCACTGGCTGACTGTGGCGTAACCATATTCGCTGATGTCTGCAAGAAAAGCAACATAGCCCTCAGCAAAGTCGAGGTAACCGTGGAAGCTGAAAAATCCCCTGACTCACCCATAATAACGGGCGTAACCATGAAAGTCAACGTCTCCTCAAACGCAAGAAAAGAACTCGTTGATGCAGCATGGCGAAGAACCGAAGCAAACTGCCCCGTCCTGTTCATATTCAAAGAGCCCATTCCAGTGAAAGTGGAGTTCGAAGGAAAACAAGAATAAGCCTTACTCGACACATAGTTACGATCTTCAGGCTAATCAAAACGGTGAAATCTCAGTGAAAAAGGCAGTGATAATCTACTGGTCGCAGTCAGGCAACACCGAGAAAGTCGCGCAAGCCATCCGATTAGGCTTAGAAGAAGCAGGCGTACAAGTTACCTCCAAAAAGCCTGAAGCAGCAGCCAACGTTGACTACTTCGAATACGACTTAGTTTGCGTCGGTTCCCCTGCCGTCCAGTGGCACCCAGCCAAACCTATAGATGACTTTTTAAAAAGTAAACTTGCCGCGCATCGCAGAGATGGCAAAATCAAGCCGTCAGCTCCAAAAATCAAGGGAAAATGTGCGTTGATTTTCTGCACTTACAGTGGACCGCACACCGGGCTAGATGAAGCTACTCCCGCAGGCAAATACATGCGCCAGTTCTTTGAGCATTTAGGCTTAACCGTACTGGGCGAATGGTATATTCTCAGCGAGTATCACGGCTCCGTGGAAAACAGCACCCTGGGCAGAATGGGCGACATCCGAGGCAAACCCACCGCGGCAGACTTGCTGAAAATCAAAGAAGACGCAAAACTCTTAGCTTCTAAGCTCTGAGTGTTTTCTATTCGTTTTTGCTCATGAAAACTGGTGCATCCTGCTTCTCCCTGTCAACTACCAGTCTGCCGTTCGCAATGACTTTCTCAACTAGGTTCACACCAAAACTGTACCCCAAAAACTTGTGATTAGGCGCATCCAAAATCGAAACATCTGCTCTCTTGCCCACTTCCAAGCTGCCCACTTCACCAGCGCGGCAAACAGCATGCGCAGCATTAATCGTGGCAGCCGTAATCGCTTCAGCAGGCGTCAAACGCATACAGTAGCATGCCATAGCTATGACCAGTTGCTGGTTCTCCATCCAGCAGCTCGCGTTGAAATCCGTGGCTAACGCGACGGGCACCCCTGAGTCAATCATAAGTCTCGCGTCAGCGTATCTGTTCATCATCAGGCTGTAAGTAGCTGCAGGAAGCAAAACCGCGACAACCCCTTTCTCAGCTAATGCTCTAATGCCCTCTGCAGACGCAAAATTCAGGTGATCAGCTGAAACCGCACCGACATCAGCAGCTATTTCCGCGCCTCCTAAGACGTTCATTTGATCTGCATGAATCTTGGGTTTTAACCCGTGATTTTTGCCGCCTATTAAAACTCGTTTCGCCTGTTCCAGATTGAAGATTCCTCTTTCGCAGAAGACATCGCAGAACTCCGCCAATCCCTGCTTCGACACTTCAGGAATCATCTCTCGAACAACAAGGTCCACATACTCGTCTGTGTTGCTCCTATATTCAAGGGGCACCGCGTAGGCTCCCAGAAAAGTGGACACAACATTCATGCAGTGCAACTGATTCAGGCGTCTTGTGGCTTCCAGAATCTTGACTTCGTCCTCGGTGGTTAAGCCGTAACCGCTCTTCGTTTCCACCGTTGTGGTGCCGTGAGCAAGCATGTCATCCATTCTTTCTAAGCCAAGCTCGACGAGTTTTTCAACTCTAGTTCGCCGAGTTTCCTTTGCGGTTTTGAATACTCCTCCGCCGTTGTTGAGAATCTCCATGTAGGAGGCTCCTTCAACACGCATTTGGAACTCGTCTTCACGCGAGCCAGCAAAAACCAGATGCGTGTGCGGATCAACGAATCCTGGCAAAACGGTTTTTCCTTTGGCGTTGATGACGTTTTCGCCGCGGAACGTTTTGCTGACATCGCTGGTTTTGCCAACCGCCACTATTTTTCCTTCGCGGATAGCCACGGCGCCGTCTCGGATGATTTGCAGCTCGCGCATCTGCTTGCCCGTGCGAGGCTTTTGGCTGCCTGCAAGAGTGACAAGTTCCTCAGCGTTCACTATGAGTATGTCCGCGCTTTCTCTTGTTCTGGCTCTGGAAGGTTTACTCAAAACACTCGCTCCGAAATTTTCTCCAACTCAAACAGCAAAATAGTTTCTAGTATGACAGAGTAATATATCTATCCACAGAAACGCACAACGCATATACAGATAAATTAAGAGTCGACATTTTTAAGTTCTTCCAGTCGACATCACTTAGAGAGGTAACCTGTGTGCCCGTTGAAGTTGAGTATGAAGCGCCAACTTGGAGTCAAATTCACAGTATGCTCATCAAGCAAGCTAAGCGAATTTGCGCCAGCGGCTTCCAACCCGAAATCATCGTGGGCGTCTCCCGCGGCGGATGGCTTCCCGCCAGAGTTTTGTCGGACCTGCTGGAGAACCCAAACCTCGCCAGCGTCAAAGCCGAAAGCTATGTTGGAATCGGCGAAGCGCGTGGCAAGCCAACTTTGACGCAATGCCTCACCACGGAAGTTGCGGGCAAAAGAGTCCTCGTAGTGGATGAGGTGGCTGACACAGGAGAAAGCCTCAAGCTTGTGAAGGCGCATGTGCTGGAAAAAGGCGCCGCAGAAGTCAAAGTAGCCGCATTGTACTACAAGCCCTGCAGCACATTCAAACCGGACTACTACGAGAAAGAAACTAGTAGCTGGATAGTTTTTCCATGGGAGATAAAGGAAACTGTGCGGAAAATCTTCGAAACCCACAAAACCAATGCTGCCGCTTTGCAGAAAGAAACGGCGAAGCTGAATGCGGCTGGCGTGCCTAAACGGCTAATAAAGCGTTTCATGAAGGAATTCTCCGAGGTGAAGACATGCTGAAGCACTTGGAAGAAGATGGGAAATTCGTGGAAATCTCAGGGTTCAGAGACATCCAAATTGAAGACCCAACGCACTTCTTGAGTGCCGTTCGAAAAGCATTGCCGAATAATGTTGAGGTTCAGTTTTTCAACGCTGACCTTGTGGCGTCGTGGCAACACCTGTACTTCGCAATTGCAAATGCGCTGATGGCTTTCAGAACCGAGCGAAACGTCTCCAAAAGCATAGCGGTGGAGGTGGCGCTTTACGCTTCGGCGCAGCGACAAATCACCAAAGCAATCGAACGCATAGGCGTTACAAAAGACACTGCAAACGTTGCGATGATTGTGGTTTGTGAAAGCGAAGATTCAGCCAAAGCAACGCTTAAAGCCGTGGCAAAGCGCTTAGTCAAAGAACCTGACGAAAAAGTCCTTGAGCTGTCGCCTGAAAAGATCAAGCTAATTAAGCGTGTTTTTGGCATTTCAGACGTGGAGCTCGAAGCAGTAGCTGGGGCAAAAGACAATGCCGCCGAGGCTCTGGTTGATGCTGTTATTGAACGGGTGGCTTTGCTGTCTACTCAGCTTTAGCTAGAGCATTTTTTCTTTCTGCACCAACAAGACTTCGCTGGGCTTCACAAGGGATATGCCTGTGAATCCGCCGAGGTTTTCGATGAGCAGGATTTTGTCAGGGTTATCCATGTCTGCTTTGTTCTTGATGTCTGAGGCTGCGGCTTCGATGAAGTCTCTGCTGTGGAGGCTTGTGAAGCGTTTCTCCACCGTAACGCGAAAAGTCTCCTTCTCACCTAAGCCTGCAGCAAGTTCCATGGCTGCCTGCTTAACTTCTGTGAGGTCGGTGTGGATGACTTTTTGTATGGGGATGATTCTGAAGGCGTAGCGGAACTCGTAGGGCTTCTCCTGTAGGACCGCGCGGAATTTTTCTATGACTTCGACGGGGTTCAGGGCGGTTTTGGCTACGACTAAGCCGCGGATGCCTGTCCTGTCCACTTTGGGTTCTGCGTCTCCAATTTGTTTCAGCAAGAACGCCAGTTCATAGCACATTTGGCGTTCGTTTCCACGCATGGTTGAAGCTAAGAGGTTAAAGTCTGTCAGCAAATCTTCCAACTCCACCTATGCTAGGTGCGGCGATGTTTATTTCTGTTTATTCGCCTATAAGCTTTGATGTTGTGGTGCTCCGGCCGGGATTCGAACCCGGGTCCGTGACTCGAGAGGCCACTATACTTGACCGGACTATACTACCGGAGCATCAAACGCGAAGAGTACACTACAAAGTCAGGTTTAATAAAAATAGCGTT
>JBGOXQ010000156.1:0-5344 GCA_041479225.1 Bathyarchaeia archaeon | reverse complement strand
GTGTATGTATTTTCTCCAGCTTGGTATTCGCCTTCTGCGAGGAGTTCTCCAGGCGTAACAAGCTGTTTTGCTTCAAAATATGTTGACATGGGTTGTCTTTTTTCCTCCATTATTATTTGGTTCAAGTCTTTGTTAACTGATTACTTTGGCTTCTCCGCTGCCCTTGGTGACTTCACCGAGTTTGTTGAGGAAGGAAGCGTAGCTTCCAGCAGGCATTTCCAGCACGCCGGCCCATGAGCCGTCGCTGCGCCATTCTTCGCGTTTGATGACGCCAAAGCCTTTGAGGGCACCATAGGCTCGTTGAGCGTGCTGAGCGGGTATGTGCACGCCTATGCTCATTTGTTCGACTTTAAGCGGAAGGATTGGTCTGAGGAGCTTTATGATGTCCCGTGCCTGCTCCTCTATGCTCTTATACGGATCGATGGGATAGCGGATTTGCTCCATCGCGTTTTCGATGCGCATGGGCGGATGCGGCAAGTTCGTTTTCGGGTCGACTGCCTGCCGGCTGATGTAGTCAACGATTTGTCTGCGCTTGTCTTCCACCATCTTACGCCGCTGGTCAGTCGTAAGTTGCAGTTGCCCTTTCTTGATGATGAAGTCGGCAACTTTCAACGTGTCGGTTGTGCCGAAGGCTTTCTTGATGCCGTCTTCGGGTGCACGAGTGCCTTTGTTAGCGTCGCTGTAAATAGTCTCGGCAGCAAGCACTTCGGTTATGCCTGCGATTTTGCCGTTTCGGTAATCTAATGCCTTTTCCGGTTTGACGAGGATTTCAAAATGCTCGTTATCTTTCGTGTATCGCGCGATGGTGAACTTTCCGCTCATTAGACTCTCACTTGCCCGAACTGAACTGCTTGATGTATCCGTCTGCAGCTTCGTCCGAGAGCATTTCTAACTTCTTGGTTTCAGTCGAGATTATCGCGACTTTTATTCTGGGCGGAAGCTGCCGAGCTTCGAGCGCTTTGACGAGGCATTTTATGGCAAGCTTCTTGGTGTCTTCGAGGCTGAGATTCTCTTTGTATTCGTCTTTGAAGATGTTCAGCACGGTTTCTCTGCCCGCGCCCAATGCGGTGGCTTTGTAACCTCGGTAAGTGCCTGACGGGTGGGTTCCGAAGACTCGGGGGCCAGTTTTGTCGACTCCGCCGAAGATTAGGCTAACGCCAAAAGGCCTGACGCCTGCGTGCTGGGTGTACATTTGCTGAATATCACAGATGCGTTTGGTGACGACTTCGCTGTCTATGGGTTCGTCATAGGTTAGCTTGTTGCTCTGCGCGTAGATGCGTGCCTGGTCAATGAGTATGCGGGCGTCGCTGCTCAACCCCACGATGGCTGCACCTATGTGTTCGTCTACGCGAAAGATTTTCCAGCTGTAACCTGCTTCCTCAAGCGGTTCGATGCTTTCTTCGGCACCCAAAACTGTACCTTCTGGGCACTGGATACCAAGGATTGTGGCACCGCGGTTGACGAGTTCCATTGCGTATTCAACTTGAAACAGTCTTCCGTCTGGTGAGAAAACAGTAATTGCACGGTCGTATGCTCCTGGAGCTGCAAATACGGACATAATTTTAACCTCTGTAAGAGACTTTTCGCTATTCGCCATTTCAGATGGGTGAGCCACACTAAAAACCTTTCCTTTTAAAGGAGAAGCCCAAAATGATGATGCACAGATGTTCCTCGCCAGCTTGCAGAAAAGAAGTGAACTTAAAACTGCCCCCGCAAAAGGAAATGGCCGCTTAGCCAGAAGAAGAAAAACTACTCCTTGCTTGGTTTTCTGACTAGCAGAAGGCCAAATCTGACTGACAATAGCACAGGAACATCATTTAGCTGGTAAATTTCTTTAACAAAACTGAGATAGCCAAGAGGCTTTTGCGAGGAATCAGGTCAGCAGTAAATTTTTGAAATTACAAAAAAAGAAAAAGGTTGTTGTTGGTTTTGTGTTTACTTGCGTCTGCGAAGGATGAGCGCTGCGGCTGCTGCGAGCACTATGATGATGACTGCGCCTATGGCAATGTAAGTTGCTGTCGGCATTCCGGTTGCTGGTGGGACAATGACTGGGCTGGGTGTGGGTGCGATTGTGACCGTTGGGGCGATTGTAGCAGTTGGGGCGACTGTTGGTGCTTGAGTTGGGACTGCGGTCGGGGCAGCTGTTACGACTGGGGCTGCTGCGACTGGTTTGGACACGATGAAAGCGGTTTCTGCGTCTGAACCGTAGTACGAATTGCTGCCTGCGAACATGGCGGTAACTTTGTACATTCCTGGAACTGGTGGATCGTACGCGATACTGTACATGCCGTGGTCGTCGCTGATTGCTGTTCCGAGGTCTTGCCAGTTGCCGTTCGGGTCAATTGCCGTCAAATGCACTGGGACGCCTGTTGCGTTAGTTGGCTTTGGCTGCTGCATGAAGAGATACGCTTGCCATGCGCTCATGCTGACATCTGAGATTGCGGGAGTGCCTGCAGCTGGAATTCCTAAGCTGGTTTTGCCTGGTGACTGATCCGTGACTGTGCCCGTGAGTAGAATTTGAGTTCCTTGCGGGATTGCTACGTCAGGTGCTTTCACGATGGTCGCTGATGGACCTTGACCGTAGGCGTATACTTGACCGTCATAGCAGTTATAGCACACTAGTACGCCGTCTGCGACTTCAACTGGGTCATAGGTGTAGAATCCGAGTTCGCTCCAGACTAGCTTTCCGTTGGTGGCGTTGATGCAGTATATTTGTGCTCCTGGGTATATCGGTGGGTTATAGGCGTGACCTCCAACGACGTAGATGAGCCCGCTACCTTGAGGTCCTGCGCTGGTTGGCGGAGGATTGTTGAGTACCCATGTGCCGTAGGCTGTTGTCGTTCCGCTACTTCCGGTGAAGAAGTTCCAAACTTCTACGCCTGTCTTCATGTCAAAGGCGTGGACGTACCCTGCAAAGTCGAGTGCTAAGAGGTAGCCGAAGGCTGCGCTTGCTTGCCAAGAATAGAATCCGAAAGCTTGTGGATAGGGTGTTGTTGGACCCCATACTTGTTGGCCTGTATTGACGCTGTAGCCGTACCATGACATTTCGCTTTCGCGGAATTCAGTATAAATACCGTTTGCTGCGGGACCTAGAAGCGCCCAAGTTGTTTGTCCTGGGGTGGTTGTTCGGTTCTGTGTCCAAAGGTTGTGTCCGTCTATTGTGCTAAAGCCAGCTTCCCATTGCCACCACTGAGGTGTCGAGATGCTTCCGGATGCAGTAACTATAACGTTGTCTTGAAGGTCGATTTTGTCAATTGCCATCAAACCGTTGTAGGCGTCTCTGAGAATTGGCTCTTGCGTGTTGTTCCACTGTAAGCCGTACTTCCAGTCCATGAACGGGACTTGCATTGGTCTCCATTCCCATTGGTTGATGATCTGCATGTAGTACATGATGTCACGAGTTGCGTTCCACATGGCTAACCAACCGCCTGCTGCGTTCCAGATGTATTGACAAAGGTTGCCGTTGGCATCAAATGTGTTTGACCCTGTGTTGCTGACGTTCGTTATGGAGTATAGGTATTGTCCTGTGTCGGGTTCGTAAACATTGTACGTTGTATTTCCAGGCGCGGAAACACTTCCCCATAGGTATGATTGAATTCCGAATTGGTTGGGGCTTTGGTAGTCAAGATCTTGACCGAAGGATACAGGGTTCATTACTGTTTGTTCTCCCAAGGGGTAGCCTAAGGCTGTTGGGTTTGCGTTAGCTATGGTTGCTCCCACAGTTACTGCGTCAGCTTCGTACCATTTTGTTTGTCCGGTTTTGAGGTTTATGCAGATGGTTCCGCCTTGGCCTACGTTGTTGCCTCTTGGTAGGTTGAAGTAGAGGTTTCCTTCGAGTATCAAGGGACTGTTGAATTTCGTTTCATAAGCTAAGCCTGTGTAGTAGTTTATGTCAGCCCAGTTCCCTCCGGGGACGCCACCTTGAGATATTTGGTATGTCCACAAAATGTGAGCCGAGGTTGGTCCGTTAGCGTAGGGGTTCCATCTGTTGCCAGCTGGATCGTAAGAAGCGAGTAGCCAATCTCCCGCAATTGATCTCCAAGCTGGATTCATACCGTTTATCGGGAAATTCCAGTAGGACGTGGGAAGCGGATTTAGCGGCCAAGATGAAACTTGTTGTTGCTGCACGACAAGTGTTGCAACCGCGCTTTGGCTGGCTAAATATGTGTCATTGATAAAGGCGTTGGTATTGCCTGTCGGCGGTGGATTAGCTCCAGCTAGCACTGTAGTTGGGAAGAACGCCTGCAAAGAGTAATTTCCAACCATGGTAGGCGTGAATTGGAAGTCTCCGGCTCCAACATCGCTAGTAACGAAAGGTCCATATGTTTTGGCGGCCCCGCTTGGGTCAGTGATTTTGATGGTGAAATTCCATCTGTCACCGTAAAGCGTGTTTGCTGTGGGTGGAACCTTGTCAGACCAAAAAGCTATTTCGAGAGCTTGGTTAACTCCAACGGGGTTAGTGGCAGCGTTAATGAATGAATATGTTGGGATTGTCCACGAAGGCGTATGTGCATTAACTGCTGGTAAGAATGCCATCAGTCCTGACAACGAAAGCAGCAGAATCAAAGCAACCGCATATGAAGTTTTATTTCCTTGATTTTTATTGGGTTTTCTAAACATTGTTTACTCTCCTAAATTTAAGCGAGCACCCTCTGTTGGGTTGTTTATTTAAGATTATTCCCAAATCGAGGTTTTGAAAGCAAAAAAAGAAAAGTGCAGATTCCCCGCAGAAGATCAACGCTCAGATGAATAGAAAGTGACCACGTCTGCTTGACTTTTAAAGAAACGAAAAAGGGAGGCACCTGACTCTTGGAAGAGAGGAACAGCCAATTAACAAGTGGCTTTAACATCAATAGGTTGAGGGGTCAGGTTATCTATTGACCGGTTAGCCTGAGCTTCTAAAAAATAAAAAAGAAAGAAAGGGTGTTGTTTTGTTTTTTGTTTATTTGCGTCTGCGTAGGATTAGTGCTGCGGCTGCTGCTAAGACTATTATGATGACTGCGCCAATGGCAATGTAAGTGGCTGTCGGCGTTCCGCTTGTCGGTGGGATAACAACTGGGCTGGGTGTAGGTGCGACGGTGGCAGTTGGAGCGACTGTAGCAGTAGGGGCCACTGTTGGTGCTTGAGTTGGAACTGCAGTTGGAGCAGCGGGCCGTGCCCATGATGCTCACCGGCGTCGGCATGGAGCAGATGGACATCGACCTGCAGGGGATGTTTGAGAAAATTTTGCCCAAGCACACCGCCCGGCGGGAAATGACGATCGCCCAGGCCCGCACGGTGCTCTTCGAGCAGGAATGCGACGGTCTGATCAACACGGAGAAGGTCAACGCCACGGCCATCGAAT
>JBGOXQ010000155.1:0-5347 GCA_041479225.1 Bathyarchaeia archaeon | reverse complement strand
CCCACAGCGCTGTCCAGCTTCATCGGCCGGGAGAAGGAAAGCAAAGAAGTCCTGTGCTTGCTCCGGCAGACACGCTTGCTGACCCTATCCGGTGTGGGCGGCACCGGCAAGACCCGCCTGGCGCTGCACTGCGCCAGACAAATGTTGGACGAATACGAGCACGGCATCTGGCTGGTGGAGCTGGCCCGCCTGATCGACCCGGAGCGCATCCTGCCCACCATCGCCATGGTGTTCGGGTTCTACGAAGGCGTTTGCTCCAGCTTTGTACAATGCATCTTCGTACCATATGTCACGTCCTTCTTGCATCTTGACGGGTTGACCTGTTCTTTTGACGACTATGACTTTTTCGATGGATGTTGTGGTTTGAAGTGCGCGGTCTGCGTTGTCTTTAATGGCTACGGGTTTACCTCTGCGGAAGCTTCCGTCTGCGGTTACGAGGATTTTTGCGCCTGAGTCGTTGATGCGGTCTGCGAGGGCTTCGGCGCTGAATCCTGAGAAGACGACTGCGTGGATTCCGCCGATGCGGGCGGTTGCTAGCAGTGTTATGGGCAACTCTGGGATGACTGGTAGGTAGACTGCTACGCGGTCTCCTTTTTTGAGTCCGTGGTCTTTTAAGACTTTGGCGAGTTTGTTAACTTCTTTGTAAAGTTGAAAGTATGTGTAGGTTTTGATTTCGCCCATTTCGCCTTCCCAGATGTATGCGAGTTTGTTTTTTCGGTGGGTTTTCACGTGCCTGTCTAATGCGTTGTAGGAGATGTTGAGTTCTCCGTCGGGGAACCATTTATAGAATGGTGGGTTGGAATCGTCCAGCACTTTGCTTGGTGGTTTGAACCAGTCGATGGCTTTGGCTTTTTCAGTCCAGAATTCTTGTGGATTTTTGAGGGATTTTTCCCATTCTTGTTTGCGTTTTGCGCCAGATGTAACTTTCTCGGTGCATGGGTAAAATTTTTCGTTAAATGGCAAACTAGATTCTGACATTTTTACTCATTCCAAGGATGTTGTGGGGGAAACCTTAAGTTCTGAGGGTATAAAGCTTTTCGGTGCTTCTTGAAAAACAAAAAGTAGGACTTTGATGTTTCTGCTTCGCAGGTTTGTTGACGGTTTAGCTTTTGGCGAGGGTGTTTTCAGAGACTCTTTGCTGTTGCCACAAGTGGTCTTTCGCAACTGTTGCTCGGAAAAGACTATAGCCCCCTATCTCTGTGATGCGTTTGTTTGGGTTTGCTTTTTTGTTGGCTTGTATGGTTAGTTTGCCGCCTTCAGGCATGGCTTGAACTGCGTTTGTTATTAGGTTGCCCAACTTTTTAATATAGAAGAGAAATTAAAGAAAAAAGAACAGTTTTGGCTAATTTGTAGGACAGATAGGCAGCACTGTTTTGCCGCGTTCTTCATTCAACACTTCCGCAATGCCTAAGTAAACCGCGCTTAAGCCGCATATGACGCCTTCATACCCAAGCACTACATTTATGGTCACATCGCCGAAGAGCTTTACGTTTGCCGTTAATTCTCTTGCTACAAGCAGGAAGAACAGAATCGTTAAACTTGCAAATACGAATTGCAGTGCACGGTTCTTCTTTAGCGTCCCGAAGAACATGGCGAACGTGAACAGACCCCACATAAAGAAGTACGCAGCCATCGCGTTATGGTCTGGAGCAATGATTCCAGCAAACGAGAAGCTAGGCAGAACAAGCAGAGCTACAAGTGACCACCAGAAGAGTCCGTAAGAAGTAAACGCCACCATGCCGAAAGTGTTGCCCTTCTTGAACTCCAAAATACCAACTATAACCTGCGCCAAGCCACCATAAGCTAAACCCATTGCGAGAATCATGGTGTTTAACCCAAAAAAGCCAGCGTTATGCAGGTTCAGAAGCACCGTAGTTAATCCGAAGCCAAGCAAGCCTAGCGGTGCGGGATTCGCCAGTTTAGAAGCTAAATCGTTACTCATTTTTTCTCTCACATCACGTCTATTGTTACTGTTTTAGACGCTTTTTCAGCGCTTTCAGCATATAACCTTTCTGGTTTCAAAAGCATTGTCTCTCTATCGTGTGATTCCAAATTGTTAGGCTACGCTATTTTGGGTACCCACCATATTTGGATACTAATAGCAATAGTATGCAGAAAAGGGGGAGGGGGATAGGGTCTGAGCAGTGATGAAACAAGAAATACTAAGGGACAGGGTGCTATCCGCGTTTTCAGCCGTCAATGGCATGTTGAAAAAAGAGACGAAGAGCCTAGCTACTCTTTTCTCCTTTTGCACGCCACGTACTTGCCTAGTTCTAACACACTGAAGACAATGGCGGCGAACAACGCAGCTATAGCCCAATCAATCAACCCAGGCGCGTGAACATCAAAGACTCCTTGCAAACCAGGGATGTAAAGCACAAGCAGCTGCAAAGCAAACGACGACAGCACAGCGTACCAGAGGAACTTGTTCTTGAATACACCTACTTTGAATACGGGATACTTGAACGAACGCGCCGAAATGGCTACCGTCAACTCCATCACTATCATCGAGGTAAACAGCAAGGTTCTAGCTTCCACTAAGTGGTTAACGCCAAACTGGTCCACGCCCACCCAAGGTTGATGGTAGAAGTATCCCAGCAGCAAAAGCGCCCCCATAACTATCGGCATGAAGGTTAGGTAAACTTTGACATCCTTCGAGAATATGCTTTCATTGGGCTTTCGTGGCTTGCGCTGCATTAAATCGGGGTCACCTGGGTCTATTCCTAAAGCAATGGCAGGCAAACCGTCCGTAACTAGGTTCATCCACAACAACTGCACTGCAGTCAACGCAATTGCTGCGGCACTCACGCTTTCAAGGGCTGAACCAGGGGAGAAAATCTGCGCAAGATACGGCACAAACACTACGGCTATGAACATGACGAGGATTTCCATGATGTTGCACTGCAATAGGTAAGTCAGGTACTTCTTGATGTTGTCGTAGATTTCACGCCCCTCCTTCACCGCTTTCACAATAGAAGCAAAGTTATCATCCGCCAAAACCATATCTGCCGCTTCCTTAGAGACTTCAGTGCCTGTGATGCCCATAGCAACGCCGATATCCGCCATCTTCAACGCGGGAGCATCATTCACTCCGTCGCCCGTCATGGCGACCACTTGGTCTTTGGCTTTCCAAGCCTTGATTATGCGCATCTTGTGCTCTGGGGAAACTCTGGCGTAAATAACGACATCTTCAACTACGTTGATTAACTGCTCATCACTCATCTCTTCCAGCTGTGCACCCGTGAGCACCTTGCCGTCTTCTTTTTCACCCAGCAAATTCAGCTCTTTCGCTACCGCAGTGGCGGTTAGCTTGTGGTCGCCAGTGATCATGACCACGCGTATCCCCGCGCTCTTGCACAAAGCAATGGCATCCTTAACTTCGACGCGTGGCGGGTCAATCATGCCTACGATGCCGATAAAAACAAAGTTCTCTTCCATTTTCTCGTCAAACTGGTTCATGGTTTTGGGCAGTTCACGGTAAGCGAAGCCTAAATTTCGCAGCGCTTCCACAGCCATGGCTTCCGTGACCATCAAGATTTGCGTGCGATGTTCGGGCGTTAACGTCAGCACTTTACCGTCAATCAGTATTCGAGTGCATTTTTCTAAAACGACCTCGGGCGCTCCCTTCATGTAAGCCATTCGTTTGTGGCCCACATCGTGAATCGTAGTCATGCGTTTTCTCTCAGAGGAGAAGGGAACCTCAGCGATGCGTGGCTGTTGCCTGTCTAAGTCTTCTTCCCAAATGTCAGCTTTAGCAGCAGCAACAACTAAAGCGCCTTCTGTCGGGTCACCTTTAACCTTCCAATTCTCCGTCTGCGTATCCTTCTCCAAATTAGAATCATTGCACAACGAAGCAATCGATAGGAGAGTTTTCAGTTCCTCGCTTGGCGCAACTTTCTTGCCGTCCAGCTGAAATTCTCCAACAGGCGCATAGCCGATTCCCGTCACTTTAAGGCTAGTGTCGTTTACGTACACGCGTTGGACGGTCATTTCGCCTTTTGTCATGGTGCCTGTTTTGTCTGAGCAGATTACGCTTGTGCTGCCCAACGTTTCCACGGCAGGCAAACGCTTGACTATAGTGTTAACTTTAGCCATACGGTACATGCCTACCGCGAGTGCGCCAGTGACGATTGCAGGTAGCGCTTCTGGAACCGCGGCGACGGCGAGGCTGACTGCCCAAAGAATCATGTCAAGGACAGGTCGTTGCTCCACTACAATGCCTACTGTGCCAACGCCGATACAAATGACTACGGCTAAGATGCCTATCCATTTACCGACACTTGCCATCCGCCTCTCCAGAGGCGTTTGCTCTTGAGTGGTGGTTTGAACCATTTCCGCGATTTTGCCAAACTCCGTGTTCATGCCCGTCGTGGTAGCCACGGCTTTGGCTCTTCCGTAGGCAATTACGGTTCCCGTGAAAACCATGTTGCGCCTATCATTAAGCGAAGTATTCTCGTCAAGCGCAAAAGTAGCTTTATCCACGGGCGCAGATTCCCCAGTTAACGCCGCTTCATCAACTTTCAAGCTATGTGCTTCAAGCAACCTCGCATCTGCGGGAACTTTGTCGCCTGTATACAGAAGAATTATGTCTCCGGGCACAAGTTGGTTGGCTGGGATTCTTTCTTCTTTCCCATTCCGCATAACAATGGCGGTTGGGGCAGCCATTCGTTTGAGGGCTTCCACGGCTTTCTCGGAACGGAATTCCTGTGTGAAACCCAAGACTGCGCTGGCGATAACTATGGCAAAGATAATGAGAGCGTCAACGGTTTCACCGACGACTAAGGAAAGCCCCGTGGCGATAATCAGGATAACCATGAGGACGTCTGCAAACTGGCTTAGGAAGAGTCTGATGGGTGACTTGCCTTTTTCCTTCTTCAACTCGTTTAATCCATATTCTGCGAGGCGTTTCTGGGCTTCTTCCTGAGTTAGCCCTTTCTCGTTAACTCTGAGCTCTTCCAGTGCCTCTTCAGTTTTCTGCGCGTACCAAGGCTTCACCGTGTCTAAGCAACTCCAGTTTCACGTAAGTTTTAGCGCATTACCCTATAGGCTTTTCTGAACAATCAACACGTTCTCTGGGTTTATAGAGAACAAAATGCTCGGTTGTTTGACGGACCCTGAAATTTTGGGGTTTCCTACACCTAAAACTCATAAAGCATAGGCGATGTAACCAAGCATAACCGCATGCAACCAGCCCCCACAGTGCGTCGAAAGGTTCATAAGTGATTGGGTCTTTTTCCTAACGGCAACGAATCACGAATTCACAGTTAAGCACAAAGCAAGTCCTTAGGGATTGGCTTGTCTGAACTGAAAAAGGTTAAAATACCCGAATAGAGAGGTGAAAAAGTAT
>JBGOXQ010000154.1:0-5357 GCA_041479225.1 Bathyarchaeia archaeon | reverse complement strand
TGCGTGGTCGCGATAATTCAAGCCTAAACAGATTATTTTGGGCGGAGACTCTATCGGCGCTAACAGAGTTACTTTGCTCATCGGTAGAGCAAGGCTTTCAACGTCATTGCCGTCGGTTTTCTTCAGCAACTCCTCAGCCGTTTTCATGGCTTTTCCACCCCAAAAAACGAACTCTTCCAGCCGCTCAGGCAACTCCTGTCTGAAGCGCTTCGCCAAAGCAGGCAGGCAAAACACGGTCTGCTCTTTCAGAACTCCGTAGCACTCTTCGCTTTCGTGAAGGTAACGAGCGATTCTCACAGTCTCAGACCTTACTTCCAGAGGAAAAACAAGCTATTAAAACTTGATGATGTTCATGGGCTCACAATCCGCTAAGCTGCATGACCAAAACCTTCTTGAAAAAGGACAACAACACGGTTCAATGCCACTTTATAATGCCTGCTTTATATAAACCAGAAAACAAAGTCTTCATCTTGACGGAGCATTCGTGGCAGTCGGGTCCTGCATCGTATCCCTCCGCATAGTGTTTGCCACTTGCCACTTGTCTGTGTATGGATAACTGGGCTTTTCTTGAGCGCTTTTGGTTGATGCCTTTCTATTCTAAAGAACATGCGTGGTGAATCTGCTTGGTGAGTTATCCTCTTTCATATTCCATTGTGACCTGAAGCTCTATCCGAAAGGTTTGCTACGTCTTTTTCCATTGCATGCTGCTGCAAAGATGCGGTAAGACACGGATTGACGTTCACTTTGGCTACAGGTATGTTTCTGAGCATCGTTTTTCTTTTCAATAGTTTTTGATGTGCCTGAAGGGTTTTTTTCGCTTCATTTCTTAGAAGCCCTTCCTAAAAGTGGGGTGACGGTTAGGAGGAAGGCAGCGCTGCCTGCCAAAAGGAACCGCCACCCCACCAAAGCGCTTGGTTAAGGCGAGACTGAAAACTCTATTGGGTACTTTTGGCTTTTATAAGCATCTACGAAGGCTTAGTTTTGCAGGCTCTACGGCGTCACGCCTGAGCATAAGCAACATGCCTTTTCTCAGCTTCCTTATTGCGTCCGTGCTGCCCTTCAGTTCAGGATATTTCTTGACCAGCTGGTCTGTTGACTGCCCTTTCGCGTACTCCATCGCAACCTGAAGCTCCAACGGAAACGTTGACAGGTCTTTTTCTATTGGGAGTATGAGTAACATTCCCCTTCTCAGCTTCCGCGTCGCTTCCTTCCTATCCTTCAGTTCAGGGTACTTCTTAACCAGCTGGTCTGTTGAAAGCCCCTTCGCATAGTCCATAGTGACCTGCAGTTCTAACGGATAACTGCCTATGTCTTTTTTCTTTGCATGTTGCTGCAAATATGCGGTAAGACATGGATTGACCTGAAAAGCTCTTCCTAAGTCTTTTGCTGGCTGCTTTCTTGGGTTCTTAAATCTGACCATCTGGCGAACAGTGAAGTCAATGCCATAGCGCAGGTCTGGTTCGTCCTGCAACTCATCAGTATCTTCAAAACTTTGAACCTGGCGAGACGTCATGGCGGGGGGCTTCCATGCTTCCTTTTGGTGTTAAATCGTAAAAGGCTTTCCTGCCAGGGAAAAGATTGAACGAATGACCAAAAACAGAGCTGCAGACAAAACACAAACACTAGCTTTCCCGGCGGAGAAGCTGAACAACCGTTCAGGGAACAGCCACATGCCACGAAAAGAACATAAAAACAAAAACATGGAGGCTTTGCGACATTCGGACAACAAAGAAAAGCCTTTAGCTTATTCGCGTGTTTCGCGGTTTTTGTAGCAATTTTGCAGCATACAAGCTCCGTTATTTCCAGATTTTGTCAATTTCTTCCATTCGTCTTCTTGCAGCGTCTTCTAAGAAGTCAGTGACATCCCTGTAGGGAGGAATTACTGGCGAATCATTGATGAAGTCCTTAATGCGCTTGGCAAATTCTTCCATTATACATATGTATTCGAGTTTTCCCGTTGTCCTGGTCAAACTTGGAACTGCTTTCGACAGGATGTCTTTCTTAGTTCTTTTTTTCATACGTCCAATGCTAAGAGGTTTCTTCATCCAGTCACCCCCTTTTCCAGTTTTACTGTCTCTTCTGTTACTTCCTGTGGTGGCGTTGCCAGCGCTACTTCCAGCTTGACGGCGTTAGCGGATAAGCCGAGTTCCTTGATGCTTTCGTTCATGGTTGCCAGGGCTTTCTGAATGCGTGTCTTGCTCAGGACGATGTAGTATTTCAGAAGGATTGCAGGGTTGTCCCAGCCGACGCCGAATTCGCCGTCTGGAAAGTTTCCGCATATTTCTGGGATTTCTATTCCTAATTCGACTTTCCATTGGGCGCTAGTCATTCGCAGGACGTGTGGGCGCATGGTTTCTTTGTCTCCGCTGATTCGTCCATTGCAGCGGTGGCGTGTGTCATGGAACATCTGGTTATAGGTGTGGTAGTCAACTGGAAAGCAGCGTTCATGTTCGTGTCTGTCGTTTGTTGGCGTGTAGCCAAAGCGCTTTCGATGATATGTCAATAGGTCTGCCCAGCCGTGAATGAACGGAAACATATCCAAAGGCAGATTAGTCCAGATACGCCCTGCGTGACCATGCCCACCTTTTTCATGCAGGCTGCATCGACGGTCAGTATAGTTTATGTCGTCCCAGCTGAGGCTTAGAATGCCAGTCTTCAGGTTCTTTCCTTCCCGGCAGCTGAGGTTCACCTGAGATTTGAACAGCGCATTCCAGCCTTCCAGGCTTAGTTCTGCTGTGTCTGTTATGTTGCTGAAGAACAGCATTCCTTCTTCGAAGCTGAAGTGGTCTTTCATTTCGCCTGCTTCTCGGTGGTAGCCTTTGCCGAAGCCTCTCGGTAGTTTGCCTGGGAAAATCGTGTTGACTGCGGTCAGAAGCGCCAGCGCTGCCTGGGGAAATTCGCGCACCTGGCGCCCTCGGTCGTCAACGGTGAAGGGGTATTTCTTGTCTATGGCGTCCAGGATTGTGTTGTATGTCCATGTGTAGGGGCTAGTGCAGTTCAGGAGCTCCCATAGTGTAGTGAGGCTTTTTTTCTGCCTGTCAACTTGTTTCTTTTGGGTTCTGCCTTCCTGAGATGAGCGCTCATAAGCTGCCACTTCAGGGTAATCGAGAACGTGCTTCTGGGCTTCTTTCCTGGCAACGTGGACAGCTTGAGCGTCGCGCACGTCCTTCGTAAGTCCAAGCTTCTTGCATTGCCACAGGTAGGCTTCCAGGGTTTTGGGCTTCTGTTTGGGGTAAAGGGTTTGGTACTCGAACCTGATGTCAGTTGGACGGACGATGCCTTTGGCGATGCATTGAGGAATAAACACTGAGAGCTTTGGAGGCCTCCTATTTCTTGATAGTTGAATCAGAGTGTATGACTGCATACAGTATCACCTCAGCACTGTTTGAGTACTCGTTTAACACTGAGAAGGTATCCTTATATTTAAGTACTTCCAAAGCACTCTGAGGTGATTGGTCTTGACAATGCCCGTTAAGTTTGAAGTAAGCGTGATGCAGGTGGGAAACTCCTTCCGAATTACAATCCCGAAAGAAGTCGCTCAACATCTGAATCTGAAAAAAGGTAACAAAGTTTCGATGTGGACGGACAACAGCCACGTAGTCTTAGAAGCCGCTAAGAGCTTATGACCATTTCCACTTTACACAAGCTTCCTGGAAGATTCAGCGCGCAGGCGCCTGGAAGATTTGCACTTCTAAGCAGCAAGTTGCAGCAACCTGTTGACGGTGTTTAACACCTTTGCCTACAAATGCGTGCTACATTATAACACTCAACCTTCTATGATTGGATATTTTTCCCACCACTACAGAAACCCAAGTTTTCACGGCTCTTCAGTCCCCAATTTTTGTTTTGCCCTTCGTTTTCGTTTCTATTTTGTTTAACCGTTTAACCATAAAGGCTATCAGATTTTATTCATAATTAGTAGCTCACAGGAGCATAACGTTTGGGAAAAGAAATTTGGGGAATGCGGTTTGACTCTGATGTAATCGACATTCTCAGAAAACGCGCTGCCATTCACAAGCAGCTGAGCGACCAGGGAGATTGGCTCGACAAGACTAGCACGGTTCAAGATTTGATTCGAGAGTATGCTGAGCTTCAAAAGACAGTGAACTCGCAGTCTCAATCTCAAGCTCCAAAACAAGAGGCAAATTCTAACATAGTTCATTGCCCGTTCTCTGAAGTTCCACTTGACAAAGAAACCTGTGACATATGCAAACAGAATCCGAAAGTCTACACGAATTGCCCCTTTAAGAAGCATCGATACACATGACGGAAAAAGGAGTTCTCTCTCAGCGAATAGACTCGGCATTGCTAGCAGAAATCAAAAAGTATGCAGACGCAAACACGAGTGGAAATCCTCGCATCGCTACCGAGAGCTTGTTGCGTCTGGGACTGGACTCTCTGAACAGGAAGGACGCAATGCCGAAGTGCCCGAGTTGCGGGGAGACTTTGACTGGCTATTGGATGTGTAAGAAGGAACAAAAGAGGATTCAGCTTTAAACCTGCTAGCAGAATACAGAAATCTGCTAGCGGGTTTTTCCATTATAACATAAGTTTGCTAGCAGAGTTGCTAGCAGAATCAAGCATGGTTAAACCGTAATAACACACGTTGTCATGAATGTTGTTTAACAAAGTTCACCTCAGCTTTTCATGAATATATATAGTTTGTTTAACCATGCTGCTAGCAAGTCTTTCGGCAAACGGAGTTAAAAAAAGAGATGCATTCCCTGCCACCTGAAGGCAATGGTTAAACAAAAAAAAACTTGGCTAAAACTTGGCTTGTTAACCCAAGTTTTCCCATCAATGCATGGTAAATTTACCCTTATATAAGGGGGGCTATAGTTTTTCCGAGCACTAGAGAGCACGGAAAATTCGTTAGTCGTAATTCCAAATGGGAAAATGAAGCGTTTGAAGTGTCGGATTACTCTTCCTCTTCGTAGAGTCTTCTTTCCTTAACCTTCAGCACATCGTCCGCGTCCATTATGACCCTGTAGTTCTCTTTCAGCGCTTGCTTGTGCAGAAACTTTTTCAGCAGAACCTTCACGTACTTCTTGGAAACGGCTTCTCCCTCGCCTTTAACCGTAACCTCTTTGGATTCGGTCGTTACGTCTGCGCTTGTTTTCTCCTTCAAGAAATCAGCCAGTTCCTTAACCACATCGCCTTTCTCTCTCTTAAGTTCGGAAGCATCAACTTTAATCTCCATCCACGTTCACCTCGTTTCCAGTTGCAGTTGAACTTTTCAAGTCACCCTATGTGTGACAAGATATAAGCTTTTGTTTGTCAGTTCGCCCGTCGAGTCATTATCACCGCGTTTGGCTCTGTGACTCTAAAGCTCATCATCCAAGACTATACGAAAGCAC
>JBGOXQ010000153.1:0-5373 GCA_041479225.1 Bathyarchaeia archaeon | reverse complement strand
AACCCGAAACAGGCAAATCCACCATGGCACTGCAATGCGCAGTAAACTGTGCCCTGCAAAACCAAAAAACGCTCTACATAGACTGCGACAACACCTTCAGCACCAAACGCCTCACCCAAATCGCCCAAGAAAAATTCGACACAGTCGCCGAACTCATCCTGCTCATGAAACCCAAAGACTTCACCGAACAAACCATCATCATAGACCACCTCCCAGACTACATAGCCAAAAACTTCGGCCTAGTCATCATCGACACCTTCAACTCGCTTTACCGCGCCAAAGTCGCCGAAACCCCAGCAAAATCCTTCAACCTAAACCGCGAACTCAACAGACAAATGGCTATCCTAGCACAAACCGCAAAACTCCAGCACATCCCAATAGTAGTCACCAGCCAAGTCAAAAGCGTCTTCAACGAAACCACCGTCAGCATCGCACCCGTAGCAACTCGCGTTGTGCAATTCTGGGCAGACACCATCATCGCCCTTAAACCCACCGAAAACCCCACCATAATCCAAGCCGCGCTTGAAACGAACCACAACGCTCAAGAAGCCACCTGCCAATTGAGAATAACACAAACCGGAATACACGACCACAAAACCTAACGGGAAAAACCATGGATATAACCACACTAATTGCCGAAGCACTCAAATTCATATTCCCCGCCTACTGCGCAAACGCCGCCCCAGTCCTCGGCGGAGGAGGAAAACCCATGGACTTCGGAAAAAACTTTTCCGACCGCAAACGGATTTTCGGAGAAAACAAAACCTTCCGCGGCTTCTTCTTCGGATGGCTCATCGGCATCCTTGTAGGCACAGTGGAAGGATTAGTTTTCGGCCTCACAACATATAGCGTCCTGTTCAGCGTGTTAACGCCACTTGGCGCTTTGATGGGAGACTTAGCTGGCGCATTCATAAAACGGCGCTTAAGCATAGCTCCAGGTGGATTGCTTCCAGTTGTGGATCAAATAGACTTCGTCGTTGGTGCACTTGTGTTTTCTTTGCCGTTGATGATGGTGAGTTGGGAGTTGGCGGTGACGGTTCTGTTGATTACTCCGCCTATTCATTTGTTCACTAATTTCTTGGCGTACAAGTTGAAGTTGAAAAAGAATCCTTGGTGAAGAAATTAAGAGAATAGATAGGAAGCTGTTGTCAAGCACCTGGATGAAGTTTGAAGTAGACGAAGTATTCTAGGAACAGGTACGATATTATCAGCAGAGTTACGCCTAGAATCATGGTCATGTAAGCTTGTCTTCGGTTGTATGCGTGTCTTGAGCTTTGGTAGATGGATAGTAATCCGATGAAGCCTACGGCGTAGACGATGACTGATAGGACGGTGTCGAATAGGAATTGGTCGCTTAAGGATGGGTATAGGAAGAAGAATTTGGCGCCGTTGTAGTATGATGGGTATGGTTGTTCGATGATGTCGTAGAGTCCTCCTCCGAGGAGGAAGAAGGCTGTGCCGATTATGATTGCGGTTATGAGGAAGGTTGAGGGTTTTGCGGTGGAGATTTTGCTGAACCATTTGCTGAGTGTGAAGGATAGTGATGAGGCTTGTTTTTTGACTTTGGTGGACATGGTTTGTTTCCCGCTTTGTTGGTGTTTTGTTACTCTTTAACTTAGGTCTTGTTAATGAATTCTTCGCTCTGTTGCTTAAATATGCTGTGCAGTTTACCGTTTGCAGGATGCGGTTGATGTTGTTTTTGTGGATTGGGCGATAGTTGGGTTGGTGGAGTATTGGAAACACAAATTGAAAACTTCTGGTTACGGTTTGTTATTTCTGCTGTTGGCTCTGTTGCTCTCTGAAGCTACCCCCTCCCCTCTCCAGGTCTGCTTGGGTTTCAAGCAGGATTTGTTGTTCTGTTTGTGAAACGGGCTTTTCCCACGTCTTGTTGCGTCTCGAAAAGTCGCAGGAAGGCGCAGGAAGTCTTTTTGCGTCAAGGCATGAGGGTTTTGTGGAAGTTGTGAAGTGTTGTCCGAGTAACTTTCCGCCCTCATGCGTTAGGAGTGCGTATATTCATTTTCAATTTACTTATTTGGGGACTTCAAAAGCCTGTAGTATTTGGTGTTTTCAAGCTTCTTCGCAAGCTTTTCATCCAAAGTTAGAAAACTCATGTTTAATTTTTCT
Source organism: Bathyarchaeia archaeon (assembly GCA_041479225.1). Taxonomy (GTDB): domain Archaea; phylum Thermoproteota; class Bathyarchaeia; order Bathyarchaeales; family Bathycorpusculaceae; genus JADGNF01. The sequence goes on along the minus strand of JBGOXQ010000153.1, from coordinate 3,249 downwards.
GCAAGCGAAAGAAACGCAGCATCATAAACTGAAGTGTTCAGATTTGAAGCCACTACAAACGCGTCGTCGATTATCTCAGAAAGATTGTGCTGGGCAAACAAGCTCATCAGTTTCGTCGCCTTTAACCACGCCATTTTCGCGTCCTTTATGGTGAATTTGTCCGAGGTTTTGTATCTTAGTCCGTTAGCGACTTCGTAATAATTCAGGTCAAGGATGTGAAAAAAACTGTGCTCTCCCATTTTCTGCGATGCCCAATCAGAGTGTTCCTCCAGGGTCACGAAAGCAATAATCACCGATGAATCGACAATAACCTCATCGGTTGTGGTCACTGTCTCGGTCCTCCCTGATTATGTCTACACCAGAACGGGTTAGCCCAGTCTTTTTACCCAAATTGTTCCTAAACTCGTCAACCTCCTCCAGAGCCTTCTTCAGCTTTTTCTGCTTCACCATTCTTTCAAGGCAAGCCCTGACCTCATCCGCATAATCCAGTTTCAACTCTTGAAGCTCTTGCTTGAGTTTTTTGGGCACTCTGATTCCTATTACTTCGCTCATGAGTAAACATTATGTAAACAAACATATAAACATAAAAGTTAACAAAACGTAAAACATTTCTTGTGATTTAACCATGGGACCCACACTTCAAAAACCTCAAAGAAGCAATCATGATAAAGTAATCATAGTCTGTGAGACGACCAGTCTCAATAAAAAAGCCCAAAATTTAGGCTTGCGGTCGCTGGATTGAACCAGCGCCAAGTGGAGTTGTCTCCCGCAAACCTTTTTCCGTTCAAGTTATACCCTGAACCTTTTCTTCTTGATGAATAGTGTTGTTGCGGTTGCTGCTGTAATTATTCCCGCTGCTGCCGCTACTACAAAAATAAACGGGAACTCCTCTGTCGGTTGCGCTTTGTTGTCTGATGGTTGCGGTGAGGGTGAAGTGGTTGGCTGTGTTGTTGATGGCGGAGTCGCTGAGGCTAGAATGGAAGGCTGCGGTGTCGGGCTGGGTGAAGATGGTGGTGATAGTGAAGTGGATGGTGAGGCAGCGGGTGAGGGCGATGTTGAAGGTTCAGTTGTTGTTTGAGACGGTTGCGGTGTTGGTGAGTTTTGGGGGAAGTCTCCGCCGATGCCCAAGGTGTAAATCGAGATTATCTCCCCGGTGTCAGCCCAAATTTGCACTTCAATCTCCGTGACAAACCCAGGATACAGATTGTCAAGAGGCATCGTAACCAGCCAGTAAGGGTACAACACTAGAGGCTGATCTCTGCCTTTTGTATACAATACTGGTTTGATGTGGTCATTCACTATTGTGAAATTGTTTATCTTTTCCCCACGATAAGTCCATGAGAAGTTTTTTGCCCTGTTCAAAGCCATGCTTATTGCTTCCTCTCTTGAAATATTAACATCGGTGCTGCCAATTTTTACATAGCTTCTGTCATCACCAAATGAACTGAAACTTTGATTCTGGAAAGTCACGCCTAATTCCGAAAAAACCGCGCCGTTATACGTGTTCTTCCAGCTGAAAGAAGATGAGGAAGCAATAATCGTCACCGCCAGCGAAAGATTACCTGATGTTTTCGTGACATTTCTTGTAGCATCGACGCTGTCAAGCATACTACTCATCGTATTGAGCATCGGGTCCCCTGAGAAAAGTTCATACCTTTGAAGAAACTCTTCGGCGGCTTCAACAGAATTAGCCGGCAAAGGTCCAATAAACTGTGGAGATCCCTGGCGCACTTTCAGCAGACAAGAAGAGAGATTGTTGTCTATGAATATGAAAATGACTTCCAAAGTAGTTGGTTCCGACTTCAGCGTATATACTCCAACCATTTCTGCGAGACCCCCCAAATCATCAGGATGGTCTATGGTTGGTCCGGTTAGTGTTATATTATAGTTTGCAAGGTCTAGCCGACCAACATCTCTTAGGAAGCTGAGTACCTTCTCTGGAGAAGCAGTTGTTTCAGCCGCGAATACGACGGCAACTTGGGCAACAATCAAAAACGCTGAAAGAATCAAAACGACGAAACACTTCAAGTTCAACAATTTTAAATCACCATTTTTACTCCTTTAATGAGGTATTATGAGGTCTCCATCACCCCAAACCTTCATCCAACATTTAACATCAACCCAAGGGTTTTGACGAGGATCCCACATCCAGTATCCCTGACGGAGAGAGCAATCACCAAAAGGCTTTGTCGGTCCGTAAGTACGCAATGATGCAAGGTCAAGAGCCTGCGTTATGGTATAGCCTTGCAAGGTGAAGTTGAAGAACTGACGAACGAAATCTCCCATTGTATGACTTTCATATCCAGTTGCATTCGTATATAGGATTGAGAAGTTGTCGAATCCAATGAAGCATCGACCGCTTGTGTCGCTGTTTTCCGTATATGCGTCGGTTGTGTCCACGGTTCCCATGAATGAAGCGTCCCAACCCCAGCTGTGCGTTCCGCTGAAATTTCCCGTCGCGTTCGCCCAAGCAGTACCGCAGGACCAAAGAATCACCAATTTGTGCGTGTACGCAAATTGTTGGTTCAAAACACTTGCTGTCAAGAATCTTGCTTCCTTCTCTTCTTGATGACTAGTGTTATTTGCGGTTGTTACTGTAGGATTAAGCCACTTATTAGTCTCCCTGAAGAACAAACCGTTCTCCCAAAAGAACAGAACCGTCACCTATGCTTTTTCTTAGCCACAAACGCCAGGGCAACCGTCGCTGCATTCCCACCGAACAATTTCTTTGTTTTTGCAGTTATGTTTTCGGTTTTAGAGGGAGGTCTCTTTTTTCTCTTTGGTTTTTGCTGGGCATTCTGGGTTGAGGCATAGGTTCCATGGTTTTTTTCTCTTCAGCCAAACTTGCACGGTTGACCATCCACAGCTTTTACATGCTTTGCCTGTGGGTTTCACGCAGCCTCTCTGTGGCAGCGGATAAGCGGTTTTGCATGTGCCATTGAAGTAGTTGGTGCAGCCGACGAAGCGTTTGCCCGTTTTCTTCGAGTACTGGAAGATTAGGTTTCCTGTTTTGCAGGTTGGGCACGCGCCGATTACTCGCTCTTCAAGCTTCGCTTTCTTTACGGCGCGGCTGAGCTGCTCGCCGATGGCTGCTTCATTCGCTTTTAGGCTTGCGGTGACAGGTTGCAGAATCGCAACGGCGTCATGCAGGATTTTCTCTTTAGTTTCTTTGCCCTGCTGAATCAGCTCCATTATTTCCTCCAGGTTCCGCGTAAACTCCACCGAAACCACTGACGGACAGTATTTTTT
>JBGOXQ010000152.1:0-5386 GCA_041479225.1 Bathyarchaeia archaeon | reverse complement strand
TGACTAAAATGTTCAAGACTTCCCTGCTGGTTATGCGCACGCACGTTGACAATCACGGCGCCATAATATCTTCCTTGGACTCTGATGTGCTGCAGTTTAACAGGGACACTTACTCGTACATGTGGCCACGCGACGCCGCTATATGTGCGGAGGCGTTTGATATGGCAGGCTTCCAAGAAGTTTCCAGAATATTCTTCGAATTCTGTAACCGCGTCGTATCCGACGAAGGCTACTTCATGCACAAGTACTGGTCCGACGGCTCCGTAGGCAGCAGTTGGCATGCATTGCTTAACGCGGACGGGCGAACGCAGTTGCCGATTCAGCTGGATGAAACCGCGCTTGTACTGCATGCTTTGTGGAAGCACTTCCAGAAGTACCATGACGTTGAGTTTATCACCCGAATTTACCCGAAGCTGGTGGTTAAGACCTCGGAGTTTATGCTGGATTATAGGCAAGCGGATACGGGGCTTCCGAAGCCTTCTTTTGACATGTGGGAAGAGAAGACGGGCATGTTCACATCAACGGCGTCCTGCGTGTGTTCAGCTTTGTCTTCAGCTGCCAGATTCGCCAAGGTTTTCTATGACAGCAAACGCCAAAAAATCCTGAATGATGCGGCAGCGCAGATGAAAGAAGCCATTCTTACGCAGCTGTACGATGCCAAACTGAAGCGATTTGCTAAAGCTAAATATTCTGACAATCACCGCGACTTCACAATCGACAGCAGCCTATCGTTCACCTTTCTATCTGACACGTTTGATGCGGATAGTAGCGAAGTCACCAACACAATGAACGCTATATTAAAGCGCTTGTGGGTTGACCCAGGCATCGGAGGCTTAGCCAGATACGAGAATGACGAATACCACCGCGTCTCAAAGGACACACCTGGAAACCCCTGGTTTATCTGCACACTTTGGCTTGCCCGCTGGTACATCCGAACTGCCACGTCGCTGCAAGACCTGAAGAAGGCTCTAGACATCCTAACATGGGTTGTTAAGTACTCGTTGCCGTCAGGAATTCTAGCAGAACAGCTGAACCCCTACGACGCCGACCCAATTTCAGTGTCACCTCTGATATGGAGCCACGCTGAATTCGTTATAACCGTATGCGAATACATAGAGAAACATCAGGTACTATCAGCACTTTGAAAAGGAGATAGCACTTTGCTAACAAAGGTTTGCAGTTTGGACTTGCTTCCATCGGGAACAATGAAAGAATTCCGCATCAGAGATTGCGAAGTCTTGATAATCAATCTGGGTGACAACTTCTTCTGCATGGATGCCCGATGTACTCATGCAGGAGCGCCTCTCTCAGAAGGCTCCTTAGATGGTGAGGTGTTTACGTGTCCGTGGCATGGGTCGCAGTTCCGAATCTCAGATGGCTCGGTGCTTAGGGGACCCACAGAAAATCCATTGCAGACCTACAACGTTGTGGTTAAGGATAACTGGCTTTTTGTTGAGGTCTAACGTAGTACTTGACTTCGAAACTATGTTTTTGCTTTAGACATAACTAAGTAAGTAACTTCAACGCTGTCTTTGCTGGTTAGCTTAGTAGTCAACGTTTTCAAACTAAATTTATCACTGAATATTATGAAGTCTTTGGCAAAGTCCTCGACATAGTTTACTGGAACCTCGCAGTTGACGCAGAATGTGCCTGCGAACGAGATTGTGACGGTGTCAGGTGTCACGAGGATTGTTTTGGCGAAGGCGGCGGGACTTTTCATCCTGTTGTAGAGTTCGACTGTTTTTCGGACGGCGGCTTCAAGGGTTGGCTGGGGATTCATCGGGTTCACTTCCATTGAATGATACCTTTTTTCTACTGATTAGGTTTGCTCTCTGATGTTCTGCTCTGAGTTTTGCTGTTTTTCCACCAAAGGAAAACTGAAAAAACGGCGAACCCCAGAGCTATTGCCTCTACTATGCCTGATGCGTATCCGAGGTAGAAGGGATTGCCGGAAACCACAGGAAAAATGATGTAGGGCAGGCTCTGGTGAGTGAACATGTCGAAGAGCAAGTGGCTGAAGCCGCCAGCCAAACAGCATAGATAAATTGTCAGGGGCGAGTACTTGACGCGGTCAGGTTTGAATCCCAGCATGTTATAGGCTGACCAAATCTTGCCTTCCAACAGACGCTCCATGGAATAGACAAACAAGCCGACTAGAACTGGATAAATAGTCAGCACTAATAGGTAGCCATGCCAAATCTGATGGGTCAGATTAAGTTGCCCAACCAATATGTAGAATAGCGGCTCCAAATCGACAAACGTCGCCGAAGCCACAAGAGCCAACGGGTCAAATGTTGCTTTGCGTTTGAAGTATGGAGAAAGCACAGCAAGTCCGTGAACGGGTGGCAAAGGCATTTTGTTGCACTCTACACTTCTATTATGCTGCCGTCAAAGCCCAATTTAGAAATACCAAGTTCATCCTTGACTTCGCTTAGCTGAGCCGCTGTGAACACGGGTCCGTCTCTGCATACGCGGTATTTGCCTATGACGCAGCTTCCGCATAACCCGATTCCACAACGCATTATACGCTCTAGACTGGCTTCCATGGCTATTTTGCGTTTTTCGGATAGGTCGAAGACTTTGCGCACCATCCGCTCTGGACCGCAAGTGTAGATTATGTTGAATTTCTCTTTGCTCAACAGCTTCTCTAATGGCTCAGTTGCGAGGCACTGCAGTCCGTAGCTTCCATCGTCAGTAGTAGCAAGCATACTTTCCTCTGTGCAGACCGCGTCCAATTCTTTTAGAAATATGAGTTCGTTCTTCGTTTTCGCGCCTATGACGAAGCTTAGTTTTTCAGCTTTAGCCGCCAACTTCTTCGCCAAGAACAGCAACGGTGCAGTTCCTGTGCCGCCTCCGACCATGAGAACTCTGCCGCGGCTTTCCGTAAAACTGTTTCCGAAAGGTCCGCGAACGCCTAAAATGGCGCCTACTTTTTTCCCGAGCAGATGCCTTGTGGCGTCGCCTACTTCTTTAACCGTGACTGACACTTCGCCGTTGACCGCGTCCTGAATGCTCAAGGGAATCTCATCGACACCTGGAATCCACAGCATGAGGAACTGTCCAGGTTTCGCTTTTGCACAGAGGGTATCTTTCACGGTGAAGGTTTTCACTGTTGGATTCTCAGACTTCAGGTCTATTATGCTTGTGGTTCTTAAGGTGTTAATTTTGGTGAGATAAGCCGACAATTTCTTTCACACTCCCGTATTCTTTCTTTCTCAAGTAAGCGTCTACGCCTTTATTTATGGCTTGGAACACGCCTAAGTCTTCTAAGGCTATGGCTGTGCCAACCTGAATGGCGGATGCACCTGCCAAGAAAAACTCTACAGCGTCGCGCCAGTTGGTTATGCCGCCGCAGCCTATGATGGGGATTTTGACGCTTTCGAATACGTCGTATACACAACGCAGCGCTATGGGTTTTATGGCTGGACCTGAAAGTCCGCCTCGAATGTTACTGAGTATAGGCAGTGTGGTTTCGACGTCTATTGCCATGGCTCTAACCGTGTTAATGACCGTTAACGCGTCAGCTCCTGATATAGCAGCCACATCCGCTATTTCCACGATGTCCGTCACGTTTGGCGATAACTTGACGATAACGGGTTTTCTAATTTCTGCTTTAACCTTGCAGATGACATCTTTGAGCAGTTTGGGGTTCTGACCAATCTCAGAACCTGTGTACCTGACATGGGGGCACGAAACATTCAGTTCGACAGCGTCTGCGCCTGCTTCAACCGCTTTCTTGGCTGCCAAACTGTATTCTTCCGCAGAATATCCGTAAATGCTAACTATGAACGGAACCCGCAGGATAGATTTGGCGTATTTAATTTCTTCAGTGTATATTTCTATGCCAGGGTTTGGCAGCCCGATAGCGTTTATTAAGCCGCCTTCGGCTTGAACCACTGTTGGATTCGCGTAGCCAATTCTTGGCGTTACGCCAACGGATTTGGTGACGACTGCGCCTGCTCCGCTTTTCTCCACGACCTTCAGATAGTCAGCTGAGTAGCCTAAGATGCCTGAGGCTAAGGCTGTTGGGCTATGGAGTTTCAACCCAGCTATGGTAATGTCTAATAAGTTTTTGTTCAAAGGTGTTTCCACCTGAAACGTTACCAATTAGACTGTATGTGTTAACAGAAATAAAGCTTCTTTCAGAATCAGCTTGGGAGGGCTTGCAGATTTATCTGTGTAGACTTTGATGTTTATGGAAGACTAAATTCCTGAAAAAATTGTTCGCTGAGGTTCCTTGTGGCTATTCGCTGTAAGAGTTTGCCAGCTTCCAAATCACGTTGCCTATCTCATCATTACGCGCTAAGCCATAGTAAGCCTGAGCAACTTTCGCTGCAAACGGAATCACCGCGTGATTAATCACGTTACATAGCGATGCACTCGGGATTCTGCTTTCGAGGAAAGTGTTTCTCCAAATCCTCACGTTGTATTCCCAGCAGCGCGTGAGGAACTCCCAACGCATCTTTGTCAACGAATCCAATTCTGCGCCGCGTTTGTTCATCAATAAGCAGTCTTCAAGGGGAACAAAGAAAAGCGGCACATAAAACGCGTTATAATCTCTCAAGTTATCCATGAGGCTCAGAGTGTCCGCCACATCTTCTTCAGTTTCATCAGGCAAGCCAACAATCAATGTTGCCAAAGGATACCAATCGTTATCGTTTAGAATGCCGAATGCTTGTTCAACAATTTCTGGCCACTGCTCAGGTTTGTACGGCAGCATTTTGCCAGCCATGTACTTGCGCATGAGTTTGACGCTGCCTGTTTCTATGCCTGTTTCAGCTGTAACAATGGGTTTTCCGTTGTGATTGTACCATGCATGTTGCAGGAGAATTTCGGCGATGTCCCGGATCATTTTGGGTTTGTTCACGATGGGGGCAAGTGACATGTGACTGGGCTGAATGGCTTTGACGTTTGGAACAGCGGCTACGCTCTTGATGAGTTGAAGCACTTTAGCGTCGTCAGGCACGAAACTCTTGTCTTTGGATCCGTAAAGGAACAAGTCTTCCGTTACTAAGGTGATGTTTGCGCCTTTTTCTTTGAACTCGCGTGATGTAATTTCCACTTCCTTGAGGATTTTCTCAAGTGGAACATCCACTTTTTTCAGCACAGTCGGAGTGCAAAACTGACAGTTCCGTCCGCAACCCTTGCTGATCTCTACTGCGCCGTGAATGGCTGAGTGCTTAATCAGCGGAGGTTCCTCATCTGGTTTAGCGGGCGAACGTACTCTTTGGGGCAACGGTTCGCCTGCGACAGCTTTCTTAAAAACGTCTACGATGGGGTCTTGTCCTGGTCCCATGACTAAGCAGTCTACGCCGTAATCTCGTGTAAGCCTTTTGCGTTCCAGTTGCCAACTGCCGAATCCGCCAACAATCACTTTAGGTTTATG
>JBGOXQ010000151.1:0-5391 GCA_041479225.1 Bathyarchaeia archaeon | reverse complement strand
CCTCAGACGTCTTGTTGCAGCATCACGCAGTAGTCACGCGAAAATGGCTGAGCGCACTTCTTCCCGACTTAGAGTCAAAAGGTTTCACCGCCCTCGCAGTAATCAATCCTCACATGCACCCTCAAGAAGAAGTGCAAGCAATTCTCGGCTTATTCGACGGCGAAATCATGATCTCTGAAAAAGAAACCGCGAAAGGTCCAGAAAAAATCCTCAGAATCAAGCGATTATACAATCAGCAATATCTTGAAAACGAGCTTGTTCTCTTAAAAGAAAAACTATCAAAGCAAAAGTAGGAATAGCGTTTTATCAGTTGGCTTGGCATTTTTTTGGATTATCTTTCTCTGAACAGCGACATGTTCGGGTAGATCTCGATTCCGTTTTTATCTATAGTATACGGCACAAGGTTTGTGTTTACACCGACGCCTCGCATTTTCTCCACATGTAATCCCCTTGTAGTGGACCCTTGTGAGAACAGGGTTTGCATCATGATGACTCCGTGGACCATGAATTCTTCTTCCTGTATTTTCCGTTGCAGACCCACTTGGGCTAATTCAGTGGTTATTATCATGGTGACTCCCAAGTCAGACAACGCCTCTATCAGGTCAATGCTTGCGGTTCTCCTTTCTGCAGCGTCTGAGAAACGATAGAAAAGCGAGGCAAGTGTGTCTAGAACCACGCGTTTGGCATTTACCTGTTTGATTCTTGCCTGAAGTTCTTCTACTAGCTTGTCGATTTGGAGTTGTTTGCCTCTTAGGCCAGCTTCTCCGACTAGTTTTTCCTTAAGTATGGCTACCCTTGACATTCTAGTGGCGTCTATAAAGCCGAATTTGCCTTGTTCTTCAGCTTTCTTAAAGTCCCAACCGAACTTGGTCATTTCCGAATAATAGTGATTTTTGCTCTCATCTAAACTCACCAAAACGCCATTTTCATTGTATTCAGAGAGGCCTTTGTAAAGGAATTGGGATGCGAGGATTGTTTTTCCAGCTCCTGGTCCACCTACAACTAGAATTACTCTTCCTCGAGGGAAGCCGCCGCTTATTAATTCGTCTAACCCTTCAATTCCTGTTGGAACGGTTTCGGACAAGATAGTTCACTCTCGAAAATGTTAAAGGCATAACCTGGATATTTATAATTTGCGCAAAGACCCGTTATCACTTCATTTGTTGTTTAGCTTTCTTTTCGTGAATAGGGGATGAAAGTGTTGCTCTTAGTCTTTTTGCGGCAGAGCACCTTGCTCATTGTAGTCCAAGGGAGCTCTTCAAGACTTCCATGTCCAAAGTGCCTGCGCGGTAAGTTTTGCCTGTTCTCATGCTGTTCATCGTCACTATTGCTGGGGCAAAGATGAGCGGGTCAATCTTGTAGAAGTCGAAGCCTGCCTCTTTGAATACGTCCATGAAGCGGGGGCTACTCTCAGCTTGCATTCTAGCTTCTTGGATTGTCTTTGATGCTGATGAGGGTGCTTGGATTACTATGTTTTTCAGTTTTTCTTCGTCTTCATAATCAACGGTGTAGTTTGTTACACCTGCGTATAGGATGGCGTCGTTTGCTCTTCCCATGGCTTCGTCAGATTTCGGATGCAGCGGTATAATAGGCGCGTAGCCCCAAGCATATTTCGCATCTAAGGGGTCAAACTCCAGCCTCGTGAGCTTGTGCAGACCTGTCTCTACGATTCTTCCTGAAACCTGCGTGGCTCCTGCCATGCTCGTAGTAGAGAAAGCTATCGCGAAAAGTTTTTCCTGCGAGACTTTGCATTTTTCGGCAATTAGCTGAATGACCTCTTTTGGCGGTTGCTTCTCTGTTTCCAGCACAACGACTGCTGTGTCCGATTCCTCTTTGTACTTGATTTCTTCATAAATGCTCTTCGGCTTCAAAGCCAACGCGCGGGCTGGACCAGAGGCAATGGCTGAGAACTCTGTGGATTTGATTTGCCAACCTGCAAACTGGGAACCTAATGTTGAGAGGGCGGGGTGGTCTGTTTGAACGTACACCGAAGAGAGAACTAAATCTCCATATTGGATGGGTAGAATTTTCGCTTTTCCATATCCGCCCAAACATATTTCGGTGATTATTTTTCCTGCGAGGTATCCGCCTGGCGCTTTTATGCCTGCATCTATAATTGTTGCGCCTGATTCCGTTTTCTCGACGGTGATGCCGTATTTTTGAGGTTCATCCAGAAGTTTCTTCACTAAGGCAAGAGCTGAATAATTTAAGTTAATTTTGGATGTGGACAAGGTTCTTCCTTCCTTAAGTGATAGGCAAATACAGCACTAGAATAAAGCGTTTACCTTACCGCCGCAGGTGCTTTGTCGGCGTTAGAGGTTGTCTTTTTCCAGAAGCTCATGGTAACTGCTGATTCTGCGGTCATATTCGTCGTTTATGAGCTTCCTAAGCTCCACGTACACGCCAAAATTGATTTCTGGTGCTCCGCGCCCAAAGTCGGCGTTTTCAATCTGTGCGGCAAGGTTGCGAATTTTTTCTTGCCACAATCGGTAAATTTGGGCGGGAAACATGAAGCAGTACGTAGCCATTATCTCATCAATTTTCTTTCTCTCTTCGAAATCCAGCCAGAACCCTTTCTTCTCCTCGTCGGGAGAGCTTGATTTATTGAGTATTGTGTATAGAGGGCCGTAAGCTTTTTCCAGTTCGTTTCTGAAGTCATCAACTTGGAACCTCTTGTGCTGTATCGCCATAGTCATGAATATTGACCAGCCTTCAAGTGCGGCAAACGTCGTCAAAGTGTAAGCCAGTATTATGGTGGTTTTTTCGCTAAAACTGAGTTCGGAGAAAAACGGAACGTTTGTGGAAAAAATCTGCGGTGAAAACAGAGCCAGAATAAAAATAACTAAACCTATTAACGGGAGGATGATAGCCATTTGTGGTTTGTTCAAGCGCTTCATGATCCAATACTCCTCCCCTTTACTGTGCGTGTTTAGTTTATAACTTTTACAGAATTAAAGACTTGTTGAGGCATCACGACTGAAAAAGAGATTGTTGAGGATTTCGTGAATCGCTAAATCGGAAGCAAGTTTGCTCGATTGGTTTATTATTGAAAAATTGGAATTAGGTTGCTTTGCTAACCTTGTTTGTGCTGGTTTTTGTAAAGTGCGCTCTGACGAAGTCGTTGAAGCCTTTGTTACCTATTAAGGCTGCCATTATAACGCTCATGATGCTGACTTCTATGAATGCTTTTATCATTATGGTTATAATTATTGCTGTTCCGAGTTCTATCGATAGGAAGAGCGGCAGCAGATAAGAGAAATATGCGTATGTGAACATGGCTTCGGGAACGTAAGATACAATTGTTGCTGGGATTGTGATAAGTGATGCATGCGTTCTCTGATGCAGGTTCAACCCTTTTCCCAATAGTCCTGTGGTTAATCCCGTTAGGGCTTTTCCCAACGGCAAACCAATCAAGCCCAGAACTCCTCCGGAGCCCATCGGTCCAAACATTACTCCCGGTAATATTCCAGCGATGAGTCCTGAAACTAAGCCAGCACTGGGTCCGCCATAAAAGCCCGCGATGAAGACTCCAATCAAGCTAAAGTCTAAAGCTACTCCTTGCGTTATCGGTCCTGCATAGAATGATATTAGAAAGAGAACGTTTCCGAGCGCACCCATCATTATTGCTAACGTTATAGCTTTTGTATTCATGTTGGTCAGCTCTCTGTTTGCTCGTTCTAATAACTGTTAATTATTTAAGAGTAGCTACCCAAAAAAATGTAAATGCGCAGCAGAGCAAAAACGCATAAACTGGGAAAGTTGATAAATACGAGAAACCCCTAACTCTTCTCTGAAGTGAGCGCATGTCTGAAACCAGACTTTCAACAAGCGAAATAAAAACCTGGCTCGAAAAAGAAACAGGTTCAACTCTCACTCCCGTGCAGAACCAAGCCCAAAAACACCGCGACGACATGCAAGCAGCTATGGAGAACCTCGCAGACGCCAGCAAGATGCTACTAGATAACAGCCAGAAAGAAATCGAAAAACGCAACATGAAAGTCTACAACCGCGCCCGCGCCCTCAACAAACTTGCCCACCTGTTTGTAGAACGGTTGAAGAAGCTTAAGGTTCCGGATCAAATCAGCTACGACAGCCTCAGCACTTTCGGCGCGGAAATTCAGAAAGCGCTTTCTGTCACTGAAATTGACGTTAGAAACTGGTTCCCTCGCATAAGTCCCTTCTTCATTATGGACCGCAGAAAATTCTTAACCGTGTACGAAAGAACCAAAATAACGTACAACTCCCTCAACGACTTCTTAACAAAAGATTATGTCAAAACCAAAACCATGGAAAAAACCTTCCACCTCATCACCGAAGTGCATGTACTTGAAAAGCAATTAGCCGATGTGGAAATGCAAAAAGAAAACTTGAAGAACGAGCGCCTGCAAATCGAGAAAGACATGGTGACGCTGGAGCAGCAAAACGCGGGGCTCAAAGGCAAAATTACGCTTGATCAGTTTAGTCATGTTGAAGCCGAAGCAGAAGCCCTGAACAACGAGCTGAAGTATGTGCTGCGGCACCTTCAGAAACCCTTCCTGAAAATGCAAGCTTTAGCCATATCAGGAGGAGGCGCAGGCTTATCCCCTGATGAGGTTAACAAGCTTACGCAGTACATGGAGGACCCGTTTGAAGCCCTGCTGACTGAGGAGGCAGGATGCCAATCACTAAAGGAAATCTTGCAGAAACTGGCGCGACTAATAAGTGAGGACAAGCTCAAGCTGAAAGATGAGAAAGCTCGAAAAGCTGAAGTGGCGCTTGATGAAATCCTCAAACGAGACTCCTTAGCGAACATCCACGGCAAATGCGTCGAAGTATCCGCACGGAAAAAGCAGCTTGCAGCTTCACCCGAGATGGAAGAAGCAAAACAGAGTCTCTTGCAGTTTCAGCAGCAAATGGAAAAGCTCCAGAACAGACGCGCTAACCTTGAATCCGACGAGAAAGTCAAAGAAAATGCGCGCCAAGAGTTTCTGGAGAGAATCCGAAACCACAAGAAGACAATGGAAGCAAACATACAGAGCTTCTTGGGCAAACAAGTCCAAATCCAATAGTTGAAGGGGTCCTTGGAAGTGGATTTTTCTTCAATCATTAAAGAATCCTCAAACATTCACGCTGAAGATTTTATTCGCACAGTGAAAGATGCTACCGAACTGCTTTGCGGCGAAGATGGGCGAATTGGGAACTTTGAAGTCATAGACAGATTGGTAAAGCTAGACCCAGTCGGCGAAGCATTAGTTATTGGCGATTTGCACGGTGACCTAGAAAGCCTCAGCGTCATCTTGGAAAAAAGCAATTTCCAAAACAGGATGAAACACCGCAAAAACTTGGTGCTAATTTTTCTAGGAGACTACGGCGACCGAGGTGCACAATCGGCCGAAACATATTACACCGTCT
>JBGOXQ010000150.1:0-5414 GCA_041479225.1 Bathyarchaeia archaeon | reverse complement strand
TTCTTCACTAAATCATCAGAGAGCACGTTCACGTTTTCTAACGTGTGACTCACGATGAAGCCGTCAACACCCACGATGACAGGCAACATAACATCGTTGTGCTCGGCAACGCGGAAAGCCTGAAGCACCGTGTCATAGGCTTCCTGTGCATTTTCAGCGTACAAGTGAATCCAGCCAGCATCCCGTTGCGCCATGCTGTCCGATTGGTCACCGTTAATGTTCAGAGGTGAGGACAAAGCGCGATTAGCAATAGCCATAACTATCGGAGTGCGTGAGCCACTTGCGACAAAAAGCATCTCATGCATGAGGGCTAAGCCTGCGGAGGCGCTTGCCGTGAAAGTTCGGGCTCCAGTGGCTGATGCGGCGATGCAGGCTGCTAGAGCGCTGTGCTCTGATTCGGTGCACACGTACTCTGTATTTACTTCACCGTTTGCCACGTACTCGCTGTACTTTTCAACAATAATAGTCTGAGGTGTAATTGGGTATGCAGCTACCACGTCTACGTCTGATTGTTTAGCGGCGTAAGCTATTGCTTCATCCCCGTTCATAGCCAGAAGCTGCTGTTTAGTTGCATTTTCTTTTTTGTCCATCATTGTTCACCTTGTTCGGGAAGTTCCATTTTGATGGCTTTGGTTGGGCATTCGTTAGCGCAGATTCCGCATCCCTTGCAAAAGTTGTAGTCAAACTCAATCTTGCCGAGTTCAGGTAACCAGCGTATGGCGCCATCGGGGCACTGTATAACGCATGTTAAGCAGACTGTGCACTTCGCGAGGTCGCGGATGGGCATGTAGGTTTTCCAGTCGCCTGTCATGAATCCGAGGCTGGATTTTGAGCATACGCCTGCGGGCGCAAGTTCCTTCCAGGTTTTTTCTTTTGCGCTCATTCTGATTTTGCCTCCTTGTAAGCTTCCTTTATGACGGCTATGTTTTTCTCGGCTAATTCTGCTTTGAAGCGTTCTTTGACTGTTTTTTCGATGCCTTCCATAGTTACTATGTTAGTTGATTTAGCCACTACACCCAGTAGCGCTGTGTTGGTGATTGGTGCGCCAAGGATTCTTAGGGCGATTTCTGTGGCTGGAACGGTCCAGACCGTGCCTTTTTGGACGTTGAGGCTTTTTCGGACTTTAGCAGGCTCTTCTGAAGAGTTGATTATGATTACGTCTTCGTCGCGGTTGATTCCAGCGGTTACAGGAACCGTTTTAAGCAAAGTATTATCCAAAACAATGACAACATCAGGGTCGTAGATGGCACAGTGCAGTCTCAAAGGCTCGGTGCTTATTCTTGTGAACGCCGTCACGGGTGCCCCCATTCTTTCAGGACCAAACTCTGGAAAAGACTGGATATATTTGCCTTCGAAGATGGCTGTTCGGGCTAAGAGTTCGCTTGCTGTCCAGGCGCCTTGCCCGCCGCGTCCGTGCCACCGGAATTCTAACATTTTCTTCAAGTTTAACCTCTCTTTTCCCCACTTACCTTAAACTTTAGCCAAGGTTAATTGGTGTAGTTATGCTATTAAAGACAGCAGCAAAGATTTCGTTTGGTAAGGTTGCTTCTTTCACAGGGATAGGTGTGCCTTGACTTTAAGTACAATTTGGACTGACAAATATAAGTTTTGCACCCAAAATGTGGAAGAATTGTTGTTCGCTCTTTACGCAAGTCTTATTCAGTTTTTATTAGGTTACCGATTCTTTCGAGCGTCTTAAAACTGGAATGCCTCTTATGAATTGAAAAAGGAAAATGGGCACAGCGACAAAACTGAACCTACACTAATTTTCTCCCAGAACTATCTTTGAATTCAGTAAATCTACAATCTATTCAGTGTAAAATTGAGAAAGGATAACCTTTAACGAGAGGTAATAGGTTAAAGCGGTATGAACTCTGCGCGAAAAGCGCGTCGAACAAAGAAACATAGGCAAACTCGAAAATGGATAGCGAGTGCTTCCGTTCTCCTTTTGGTGACAATAGCGGCAGTTGTTGTTTTCGCGTTTTCGGCGAAGAATGAACCTGCGTCTGTGAACAACGTGCCAAACGAACCGACGGCGGTTACGGCTTTCAAAAGCCATTACTTGGAGATAATGGCAAATTTGAACTCAGCAGGAACTAGAGCCAAAATGGCAGCCCAACTTGACCCAAAATACAACCAAACGGACCTTTTCAGCTGGCAGTCAACCTGAATGACTTTTGCCAACGACCCTGCAGGCTGGTTCGAAGACCCGATGGATATTCTGAACAGAGGAACAGGCATATGCGCACAATGGAGCATAGTTTACGTGTCCGCTTACTTGTCACTGGGCTATCAGAGTAGGCTCGTTGTGGCGACTGATACAGCAAGCTGGGCCTTCATACATGTCTGGGCTGAAGACTACTTCAACGGCACCTGGGTTCACGTAGACCCTTCCGACAGAATATGGAATAACCCATCAAGATACCTAGGCTGGGACTGGGGCAAAGGAATCGGGACGAGCGTGAAAATCTACGCTTTTGAAGACGGCAAAGTCGAAGAAGTCACTTCCAATTACAGTTCTCATCCGAGCTAGAAGCTAAGGAATACCTACTGACAAGCTGCACAGACACAACTGTAGTGCGCAGGCAACTATGCAGATTCAACACGAAAAAACCATGTACCTGCAGCCAAATCAAACCAAAACAAGCCAAAACCAGCCTTTTCAAGCCGATTTAAGACGCATGAAAAGCCCAACGCAAGCCCAGAAACAAGAAAACAACCAGAAGCAAGCCCAACTCAGAAACGAGGGGGGTATAGACTGCAAGAGCAACAGAGATAGCATCGCCCATCGACTAAACAGAAAACAAGCCACACCCAAAAAAACCCAACTCACACGCGAAAAGCTTTTACCGCAGAATAAGAAAAAGGAACTCTAGTTCACGAGAGTGCAAAAAACCAATGGCAGACATCCTTTTGACCAGTGATCGAACGCTAATGAGTGATTACCACCATAACGAATTCATAGGATTCGGCACATGCGCACCACCAAACTTCATCCCCGAATGGCTATTCAGCTACATGTTCTTCAACAACATAAAAACAAAACACGGCTTACCTTTAGCTGCACCATACGGCTTGCGCAAAGCCGAAGCGCAACTCCTCAAAGAAGGCTTCAACGTCGCAACCGTAAGTCCCAACCATCTCAAAGAGTTCATAAGCGAAGCAAAAATCTTAGGCATATACGTCATGGATCCATTCGGTTTAGGTCCCGCATCCAGCACACTTGCAGCCCTGCTAAAGAAAGAACCGTTTCTGGCACAGCATTTCAAGCGTTTATTGAAGAAGCCTGAGATTGTGGAAGCAAGAAAACGCGGACTAAAAGTAGTTGTAGGTGGACCAGGAGCATGGCAATTCCAGTACCGACCAGAATTCGTCGAACAAAACGGCATAGACTGCATTGTTGAAGGCGAAACGGAAAACGTCATCGGCAACCTCTTCAAAGCCACCTTGAACGGGGAACCATTGCCCAAACACTACGAAGTCAGCGTAAAAGAAGCCCCAAAACTTGAAGATATCCCCGACATAGTTAACCCTTCAGTCAACGGACTAGTCGAGATTGGACGAGGATGCTGCCGAGGCTGCGAATTCTGCAACGTAACCCAGAGACCACTACGATGGTATCCTCTGGATAAGATAATGCGTGAAATGGATGTCAACATCGAGAAAGGCAAAATGAATTGGGCTTGCATCCACGGCGAAGACGTCATGCTCTACGGTTCCAACAACGCCACACCAAACGACGAAAAACTACTTAAACTGCACGAGATGGTTATGAAGAAAATAGACAGCATAAGCTGGAGCCATTGCTCCATAGCAGCAGTAGCCTCAAAACCCAAGCTTTTCGCCCAAGTTTCCGAAATAGTCCGCACCAAACAAGCTTGGTGGGGTGTGGAAATAGGCATCGAAACAGGTTCAGCTGAACTTGCCAAGAAAATCATGCCTGCAAAGGCTCTGCCATTTAAGGCAGAAGAATGGCCTGAAGTACTCAGACAAGGCATGGGAATAATGCACGATAACAAGCTGGTTCCAGCAGGCACGCTCATTGTAGGTTTGCCTGAGGAAACGGAGGATGACTTGCTGAGAACTATGGAAATGATGGATGACGTGAAAGACTGCCGAAGCCTAATCATACCTCTGTTCTTCGTGCCCTTAGGCAAGTTGAAAAGCGAAGACTGGTTCAAGAACACACAGCTAACTGAACTGCACAAGCAGCTACTCATTAAATGCGCAGAACACGATTTCCACTGGGCTAGCAACATCATAGACATGGCCTATTCGGGAAAATGGTATAGCCCCGGATTGAAGGGCGGCTACAAAATGTTCACCTGGGTAGCAAAACGCAAAACGAAACAAAAAGTAAAGGGCTTTCACTAAACGACTAACCTTAAATAGTCTTTTTGAAATTGAGTGCATGGTACATTGTTGCCGTCGTGGCTCAGCCCGGTAGAGCGGCTGGCTGTTAACCAGTCGGTCAAAGGTTCGAATCCTTTCGACGGCGCCACATCCTACTTTTTCTTTCTGATGAGAAGCATTTCGGATTGTTTATTGAGTAATTGGAAATTCAAGGTTGAATTTTGCGCCTTTTCCTTTTTCGCTTTCAAAACTTATGGTTCCATGCATGGCTTCAGTTAATTTCTTGACCACGGCTAAACCAAAGCCTTGTCCTTTTGATTTCGTGGTGAATAAAGGCGTGAAAATCTTGGTTTTAACCTCCTCAGCTATGCCTTCCCCGTTATCCTCAATGTTAATTATGGCTTTGTCATCTTGGCATGTGGCATTGACCGTTAGTTTTCCTCCCTCTGGTATAGCTTGGATGGCGTTTAGAATCAAATTGGTCAATATTCTCTTCATGTACAAATCGTCTAGCTTGAGTTTCGGAAAGCCCTTCTCAACAGAAAAAGTTGCAACCACATGCTCAGGAATGGCAATGGAGGACAATGCATCTTGAATTATTTTTTCTACATTAATTTCTATCATTTGAGGCACCGGAGTTCTTGCGTAGTCTTGGAGGTCAGCAACGATCTTGTTGATGTATTCAACGTTCTTTTCGATGCCCACCAAACTTTCTGTAACATCCTTTTTTTGTTCGCTGTCAGGTAGTGAAGCTAAATCCAACTTTAGCAGGTAGATGTCGCTGATGATACCCTGCAGTGGATTGCGGATGTCGTGCCCAACCATGCCTGAGGTTTTGCCGATAGTCACTAGCATTTCAGATTGCGCTAGCTTATCTGCTTGCTCCTTAACTTGACGTTCTAGAACCTTTATTTCGCTAATGTCTGCGAGGGAGAGAACTGCGCCGCCTATTTTCTTGTCTTCAGTTATGTATGGCCGAATTCTCATCTGATACCAGCGGTCTTTTCCAGCTTTAATTTCTTTTCTGACAGTATCCTTCTTAGTAATTGCCATTGAAAGTG
>JBGOXQ010000149.1:0-5422 GCA_041479225.1 Bathyarchaeia archaeon | reverse complement strand
CCTGAAGCCAGCCAAAATGACACCGCGCTGAAGATTTGCAGGCAGTTCGCTTTAGAGGCGGGCATTGAATGGACTGGAGGGTTGAGTCTAGGCGGAGGCGGAGCCATCGGCGGAGTCCCGCTTGAGCAAGCTGGGTTCGTTGGTCGAAACGTCAGGAAAGCTTTGGATTTTGCCGCAAAAGACCTTCTGGAAGGCAAAGCCGTTTCTAAGCAGGCTTTAGATTTGATGGCTAAGCCGATAGTTCCGAAGTGGTTGTTTCTTTTGTTTGCGAATCGTGGCTGGAAGAAGCAAGCGAAAGAATGCGGCGCTCAAGATAGACTCTATACCAAACCCTAATTTTGACCTAGCATTGCGAATATGTTGAAAAGACTCAAAAAGGAGAATGCCTGTCTAAAAGCAACTTAGACTTTAACGTCGCAGACGTTCTCTATCTTCTTCAGGACTTCGATAGTTTTGGGCTGAACCTTCTTGTGAATTACATAAACTGAGATGGCGTAGCCTGTTTTGTCTATTTGTCGACTGTAGTTTGCGCGTATGTTTATGTCGTTTTCAGCCAGCACCTTATCGATGTTAGCGAACACGCCTGGCACATCGCGGTGATGAATAAAGAGCGTGTAAACGGGCTTCTCTTCAAGCTCTATGCTTTCCCCAGCGTTCACAGCGTTGGCGAAGTCTCCGCCCAGCAAATAGCCTGATATGACACGCGCAATTTCCATGGAGGTTTCTCTTTGACCTTCCACGGTTGATGCGCCTAAGTGAGCGCTGAAGACGACGTTGTCGAGTTCCGTGAATTTATTCTTGAATTCGGCACCTTCCGCTTTAGGCTCTTCAACGAAAACATCCAGTGCCGCGCCTGCAATTTTCTTCTCTTTCAAAGCCTTGAACAGCGCGTTTTCATCTACGTTGGCGCCTCTGGATGTGTTAATGAGAAAAGCGGTCGGCTTCATAAGCGCGAGTTCCCGTTCACCCACAATAACATCTTTCCCGCCCGTGTGGACGCTGACGTAATCGGCTTTTTTTAAGACTTCATCTTTCGTCAGGAATTTTATGCCTGATTCAGCACAGGGCTTGACGTCGAAGCCAATGACTTCCATGTCGAAACCGCGGTGCGCAAACTGTGCCACACGTTGCCCGATTCTGCCGCAGCCCAACAAGCCAAGGGTTTTGTAGCTGACTTCGGTGCCTTTCAGTTTCTCTTTCGCCCAAACCCCCGCTTTCAACGATTGGTGCGCTTGCGGGACATTTCTTGAGAGGCTCAGAATCAAGCCTATGGTAAGTTCCGCGACGGCGTTGGTGCTTCCATACGGCGCAGATTTCACAACGACACCGTAATTGGATGCCGCTTCCACGTCGATGTTGTCGTATCCGACGCCTGAGCGCCCAACGATTTTGAGTTTGCCTTTGGCGCCTGCCGCTAGGACTTCTTGGGTGACTTTGGTGGCGCTTCGCACGATTAACGCGTCAAACCCCGCAATTTCCTCGACCAGAGCTTTTTGGTCTCTTTTTTTGGTGTCGGTTTCTATTCCTGCTTTTTGCAGAATTTGTAAGCCTTCTTTCTCTAAACCGTCATTCAGCAGTACCTTCACTTACATACAGGCTCCTTCAAAGTGGTTATTCTGTTTTTGGATTTAAGTACATTGGCTTGCTGAAGTATAAATCGGTTTCCAAACCCTCCAATTCAAACGCTGGTTTTCTGAGTTTGTGGCTGCTGCCTTACTCGCGTGGACATTATGTTGTAAGTTGCGGTTGTGTGGCAGTAAGGGCAGCGCAGATAACGTTTGTTTCCGAGAAGGATGCTGGTGAAGGAGCCTCCGAGTACCCAGTGATAGCTGAAGTGTCTTCTGCATTCAGGACAGGTCAGGCGCGACGTGTATTGCGGTCCGTATCGGGGCAGGAGAAAGAAGATTATGACAGCGCCTACTATAACGATGGGAATCGTAATCAGGATTAAATCTACCAAGGCGGTCAGCTTTCAGAAAGAGACGTAGAGTTTGTGCTTATTTGTCTTTAGCTCTAAAATCAGCGTAAATGGAAGAAAAAGAGGCTCTTCGCGTCTAAGCCTTCTCAATACGTGCAAGAAAGGAGAACGCTTCGCGGTTAAACCTTCTTGATGTATGTTAAGGCTTCATCTAAGCTTTGGAACCCGAATTTTACTGAGCCGAATTCCTTTTTCAACGCGATAACATCCAGTTTGACTTCGCTTGGTTTGCGTTTGCCCTTAATCATAGCCAGCATTAAATCGCAAAGGTACTTTATGTCGCCTTCGCCCATGCCATGACGCGTCACATCCTGGAAGCCTACGCGCAAGCCTGATGGGTCGCCTTTGCTGCTTTGGTCATCGTAGGGCAGCAGGTTTTTGTTTAGGATTATGTTTGCGTCTTCGAGGTCTTGGGCGATTTTGTTGCCGCCGCCGAAGCTGCGGATGTCTACAGCTATCTGATGTGACTTGGTGAAGCCTTTCTTTTCAGCGAGGACTTTGACGCCGTTCTCGCACAGGTATTGACCTGCCGTCTGCGCGTTCTTCACAATTTGCTTTGCGAGCTGTGCTCCGAAGAGTTTCATCTCCAACGCGGCTATGCCTAAGGCGGGTAGCCTACCTAAGTGCGTGCTTGAGGCACTGAGTGGGAAGATTGCAAATTGGATTTTCTTTACGGCTTTCTCCATCCGCGGATCTGACGGAGTGCCCATGACTACGCCGCCTTGGGGACCTGGAAAAGTCTTATGCGTGGAAGAAGTGATGAAGTCTGCGCCTTCGCGTAGGGGATCTTGGAAAACTCCGCCCGCCACGAGCCCAAGAACGTGCGAAGCGTCGTAGGCTACATATGCGCCCACTTCATCGCAAACAGCTTTCAGCTCTTTGATTGGGTGGGGGAACAGGAAGAGGCTTCCGCCGAACGTGACTATCCCTGGCTTCGCAGCACGGATGACATCTGCTGAGCGGTCGGGGTCGATGTTCATTTCGTCTATGTTGTAAACGTGATTGATGTTCTCTAAGCCAAGGACGTTACCTGCTAAACCTGCATAGTCGTGGCTGATGTGGGCGCCGCAGCTCAAGGGTGTGACGACCATTTTACGGTTCTTTGCTGCTAGCGATAAGCCTTTGAATGTGGCTAGGTTTGCGTGTGTGCCTGAGACTATGCGGACGTCTGCCCAGCCGCACTTGAACAGGCTCTTCATGAGGTCGGTGGCGTAGTCTTCGATTTGGCTCATGTACTTTTGACCCTGATAATAGCGTTTTTTGACGTGCCCTTCAAGGTCGTTTTCGCCTTCCGCGTATCTGCCTTCCAAGTCAGAGGCTAAGGCTTGCATTTGGGTGACGGCAGGGGATTTGACGCCTTCACTGGCTATCATGTTTATGCATTCTTTGTCGCGGTATCGTTCGTGGTTGCGTGTGGCTTCTACGAGTTTGAATATGAGGTCTGAGAATTCGTCCATGTGTAATCGTCCTCTTTGGTGTCAAACCGAAAATGTGTTCGGCACTATTTAGCCCTTACTGGAAACCTAAAGTAAAGTTTCGCATCAATTCTGACAAAACGGTTCTTATACGAAGATGCCTAACTATTCCATTGTTGCTTGATTGTCATGAAGGATTTGTGGCGTAAACCTCTGCACGTGGTGTTGGAAGTGGAGAACAGGCAGTGCACCATAGTTAAACGGCTTTCGCCTCTGGGGCTTAAGCACCTGAAAGTGGCGGATATACGAAGCTCTAAGCCAAACTCTGTTAAGCATCTGGTGGAGCTTGACCCAGACGAAGTCAAACGTATCAAGAATCCGCCCGCCGAACTGAGGGAAATCACTGAAAAAGGTAAAACATCCATCTGGTTGGAAAGCGAAGGCTGCGGCGTCTGCAGCACAATTCTCGCCTGCGACGCATTCCTTGTATCAGGCAAAAGCATAGAGGACTACACGATAATGTACAGCTTCATGGTGCCCAGCTTCGAGTCATACCAAAAAATCGTTTCTGCCCTAGAGAAAATGGGGCTCAAAGTGAATGTGCTCAAAATGGGCAAGTTCGAACCAAAAACAGGAGTTTTGACGGAGAAGCAGGAGCGGATTTTCTGGCTGGCATTGAAGGGCGGCTTCTTTGATTATCCGCGGAAGATTGACACAGAAGAACTTGCAGCTAAACTGGGCATAAGCCCATCAACGCTGTCAGAGATTACGCGGCGCGGAATGAGGCGACTGCTTGAGAACTACTTCAGAACCGAAACAACATCCAAAGACGCAATCGAAGAGCTGCGTTTAGAGCGGAAGCTCGATGAAACAAGACTGAAAAGGAAAATTAGCAGTGCCTTTTCACACAGAATGAGCAAGACCTAACGAGCGAAATGAAGAAAACGGCGTTTGAAGTTAACATCCTTTTTCTTGAAGAAGAAAAATAGCAGCCAACAGTACAGCGATGAATTCAAAAACGATTTAGCCCACACGTAAAAGGAACACACGTTCAAAGGGGATAGCTCGCAGAGCAAAAGCATTAAATTCCGTCCCCCATTTCTATATGTGGGCTGCGTAGCTGCTTCTAAAAAAAAATCTCAAATTCTAAGAAATCCCTTAGATGTTCGGGACAACAGCTATGTGCGCCCAAACCCAAACTCTATCAAGGTGCAAAACTTATGAGTCAAACTAAAACCGAAATGTTCTGCTGGCAATGTGAACAAACCAGCAAAGGCACAGGCTGCACAACCTATGGCATCTGCGGCAAAAGCCCCGAAGTCGCCACCCTCCAAGACTTACTGATTTACACGCTCAGAGGCTTCTCGCAAGTTGCTTTGGAAGCACGAAAAGTCGGCATCAAAGAAGAAGCAGCCGACCTGTTCATTGCTGAAGCGGCATTCGCCACGCTAACAAATGTGAACTTCGACCCTGAAAGCATAATCCGCTACCTCAACTGGGCAGTGGAAGCCCGCGAGGCACTGAAGAAAAAAGTGAAGGCGGCAGGAGGCAACACTGAACTTGGACCCGCAGCCAATCTGGTTCTGGAGAAAACCAAAGAAGCCATGATCCAGCAGGGAAAACGATTCGGCATACAAGCCGAAGCCGACATCACAACAAATGCTGATTTGCATGGGCTCCACTGGCTTTTAACTTACGGAATAAAAGGCGTCTCAGCATACACGTACCACGCTTACCGTTTAGGCAAGAAAGACGACAAAGTCTTCGAATTCATCGAAAAAGGTCTCGCCGCCACGCTGGATAATTCTCTTGGCGTCAACGATTTCGTGGGCTTAGCGTTGAAATGCGGAGAAATCAACATCCGCGCCATGGAACTGCTCGATGCAGGAAATACCGAAATCTACGGACACCCCGTGCCCACAAAGGTTCCTCTGGGAGCAAAAAAAGGCAAAGCCATCTTGGTCTCTGGACACGACCTCAAAGACTTGGAAGCGATTCTAAAGCAGACTGAAGGCAAAGGCATCAACGT
>JBGOXQ010000148.1:0-5466 GCA_041479225.1 Bathyarchaeia archaeon | reverse complement strand
TTTTGGCTGGCTTCAGGAAAGCCATTATTCACAATTGTTACAAGACGCTGATTTTTAGGTGAGGGCGCATCTTTCCGATACTTCGCAATTGATTCTAATGCTGCAATCAATGGCGCGGGAAGACTATCAATGTACAGGGGAAAAGCAAGAATTAAAAGGTCACTGTCGCCTACCTGTTCGAGCATTTTTGCGCGGGCTTCCTGCGAGCGCATAGACGCCTGGATGTAGGTTTTTTCAGCCTCAAAACCGCCAGCGTGCAGTTTTTCGAGTAAGTAAGAACCCAGAGATTCGGAGGTGCTTTTGGAGCCACGTGGGCTGCCGACGAGAAGCAAAGCATGATGTGGGGTGTTCAATTTTGAATCCCAACCTCACTTAGAAGGCTTCTTATTTTTTCGTGGATTTTTGTCGCATCCTCTTCAACATAAATGAACCCTGCTGAGTAAGCAGGGGCATGCGTGTTAATTGCGTTGCGGGATGCTAAGGTTTTGAAGATGCTTTCACTTTCTGAATCAGGTTTTGACAAAACTCCGATAACGATCAAGCGTGCGTGTTTTTCGTATCGGGGTTTGTGGTGAATTTCGCTGTTAGTTTTCGTGAAAAAAGGTAGTGCTCTGCATATTTGGCGGTCCAGAATCTTCTTCAATTCATAAGAATATCCGCCGAAAACAACAGGTGTAATAAAAACTGTCAAGTCGGTATGCATCAGTTTTTTCGCGATGGCTCTTCCAGCATCGTCAATTACGCATTCGCCAGGAGTTTTGATCCAGCAACCAAAGCAGCCTAAGCAGTCGGCAATTTGTATTTCACGCAGTTTGAAGACGACAGCTTGACCAAGTTTTTCTACAATTGAGGAAAGAACGTTGGAAACCTCATCCACTTTAGAGTCGCCCGTTCTTGCTCCATTCAAAATAATCGTTTCCATACAGACCTGCCTGAAGAATCCACTTACCGTCCTGAAAAGGATGAAATAACATTAGTATAAATGATTTGCTTTAGATGCATTGTAATTGCGTGGCGGAATTGGCATCATGGGCTGGACATTAAAAGATGTTGGAGTGGAAAATAGCATCTTAGTTTCTTTTGCATGTTTTAGTCCAGAGATTAGGTGGCTACTTGTTCCAGAATTTTATTCTTTCACAAAAAAGAAAAAGAACAATTGGAGGGAAATCCCCTGAACCCTTTTTTGCTTTTTTATGTTCTTCTTGCTAAGGCGTCCACTCTTGTATGAATGTGCCGTGCCATGTGTGGAGCCAGACTTGTCCCGTATAGCCGTTCACGCTTAGCATGCCATATGTGCCGCCGTTGCTGAGCACTTCGATGGTGTAGTAGCCGTAGAAAGTTGTGGCGTCGCCGACGGTGGTTCCTGGCAGCGCTGTGTTCAGGTACTGCTGCGCGTTAGCTTTTGCCTGCGTCGCGTTTACCGGCATCGTTGAGGTTGGCGTTCCCGAGTAGATGTAACCGCCCATCATTCCGCCACTCATCATGCCATACTTGGTGTTCCACATCATGTTAGGTCCCATCTCTGGGCTGATGGCTCCAGTGACCTTGTTGATGAGTAGTTCGAAGGCTCCGAAGCCTGTGTCTTTCTCTTGGACTTGGACATAGAAGTTCTGCGTGTATTCTTCGACTTGGGCAACGGCTAAGTTAGGGTTGCCGAGCGAAACCACATAGTTCTGTGCCGTGTTCACTGCTGTGGTTATGTTTACTGCGATTCCAGTTGCTGTGCTTGGGTACGACGATGCTGTGCCGCTGTAGGCTCTCATGCCGCCGCAGCCCATTCCGCCGTAGTATTGTGTTTGCGGTGCTGTTGTTGATGTGCCAGGCTGTTGTGGAACGGTGGTTTGTGCGGGCGCTGAATAAGCGTATCCGCCCATCATTCCGCGTCCTCCCATCATACCGCCCGAGTAGGCTC
Source organism: Bathyarchaeia archaeon (assembly GCA_041479225.1). GTDB lineage: Archaea > Thermoproteota > Bathyarchaeia > Bathyarchaeales > Bathycorpusculaceae > JADGNF01. The sequence continues at coordinate 3,554 of JBGOXQ010000148.1, read as the reverse complement.
CATAACCGCCTGTAACGCCCGTAGTTATTCCATAAGGCGTCGCGGTTCTTGTTCCCATGTAGGCATATGCTGAAGTTGTAATTAACGCAACCGCTACCAATGCCAGGGCAGCGATTGTGACTATTTTCCAGGTTCTCATTAGATTTACCTCTATCAGAAACTAATAGCTTGTGAATGGTATAGTAGTTGGCTGAAACAGTCGTGAAACAGTTTTGAAACGGTCTAACGGTCCATGCTTTCAGTTGTTTGCGAGGTGCAGATTCTATTTAAGCAAGTCCTAAGCATGGATTAAGCGATGAAGCTCGGCGTTTTATTTTCAGGCGGCAAGGATTCGACGCTTGCCCTGCACATGGCTCAGGCGAAAGAGGAGGTTGCCTGCCTCATCACGTTGCGCTCCAAGAACGCGGAGAGCTACATGTTTCACACGCCAAACATCGAAATCACCGATCTCCAAGCAGAGGCGTTAGGTTTGCCTTTGGTTACGAAGATTACTGAGGGCAAGAAGGAAGCTGAACTTGAAGATTTAGAACAAGCCATTGCACAAGCAGTTAAGAACTTCCAAATCGAAGGCGTCGTCACGGGCGCGGTGGAAAGTGTTTACCAAGCCGAGCGCGCGCAACGCATCTGCCACAGCTTAGGTGTCTGGTGTTTTAATCCGCTGTGGAAACGAAACCAGAAAGAGCTGTTGGAAGAGCTTGTGGAGAAACGTTTCAAAGTGGTTATCTCGGGAATTTTCGCTTACCCGCTTGACGAGAAGTGGCTTGGCAAGGAACTTGACGCTGAAGTAATCGCGAGGCTGGTTGCGCTCCAGCAGAAGTACGGCATTAGCCCTTCGGGGGAGGGCGGCGAAATAGAAACCACAGTGTTGGATGCGCCGCTGTTTAAGAAGAGAATCGAAATCCTCGATTACGCTGTGGAAGCAAGGGGCAACTCTGGCGTCTTCAGGATTTTGAAGGCGGGGTTGGTGGCGAAATGATTCTCGTCGTGGATATGAATGGGAAAAAGGATTCCTTAGGATATTACGAGTTTGTATCGCCTATCGTCTCAGTCGCCGCGGAACTTGATATATGCTCGGTCAAGCATTACTCGGAGATAACTCGCGAAGAAGACACACGTGACTTCAGCAAGGTTATTCTTTCGGGCACCGCGCTCAAAGACAACGTAACCCTCTCGCAGCCTGAAAAATTCCTCTGGCTAAAAAACATCGGCAAACCCGTTTTAGGCATCTGCGCAGGCATGCAAACCATCGGCGTAGTTTTTGGTCTGCAGTTGACTAAGTGTTTAGAAATTGGCATGACGCAAGTGACCACGCTGAAGGATAATCCTTTGTTCAGCGGTGAGTTCAGAGTTTACTCGCTCCACAATTACTCAGTGCCGTCTTCAGCGGAGTTTGAAGCTTTGGCGGAGTCAACGCATTGCTTGCAAGCTATGAAACACAAACAGAAATCCCTCTATGGCATGCTTTTTCATCCTGAAGTGCGGAACGCTGATGTGATTAAACGTTTCATCCAGATGAAACATTGAAACGTTACTTAGGCTTTGGTTGCTTGAACTTCGAGTCGCACCATTTTCACGTGTGCCGCGCCATTCTCATCCAGCGGGTATGCAGCGATGTATCTTTCGGCGATTTCTTTGATGAATGAGTCTCTGAGACTTGATGGAACTCTTTCAGTGAAGGGCAGCCAAGTGGTTCTGATCCAGCCTTCCAAGCCTTCTTTTCCCTGCACTACCATGTCTTTTAACAGGAGCTCAACTCTTTCAGCTTTAAATCCTTCTTCCTGCAGCCATTTCTTGTATTCTTCAGGTCCATAGAATGCATAAGGGAAAGTGAAGTTTCTGAAGTAAGGTTTGCAGGTTTCTTCGCTTATCATTTCTTCCAGTACGGCGATGATGTCTTGGGCGTTACCTTTTCCTGCCATTTGAAACAGTAATCTTCCTTGTTTGTCTAGGCTTTGTTTTACGCAGGAGAGGACGGTTTGGTGGTCGATGATCCAGTGCAGAGAGGCGCTTGAGAAGGCAACGTCGAATTGTTCTCGGAACGTCAGTTCTCTTGCGTCCATTCGGAGAAACGACAGGTTAGCGTAGTGGCAGTGGGGGAATGTTTGGCGTGCCAGAGCTATCATTTCTTCGCTGCTGTCAATGCCTACCACGTTGCCATGTGGCAAGTATGAGGCTAACAGGGCGGTGACTTTGCCGTCTCCACAGCCTATGTCCAGCAGTGCTTCGTTGCCTGTGAGTTTTAGTTTTGGGATAAGTTCTTTTGCCCATTCATACTGGTTTGAAGAGTTTTTCGCGTAGTCTTCGGCGTCCCAGGAGTGCTTCTGTGAAATTGTAGTCATAGTTGTCGCCGCCTTTTGAGCGATATGGCTTCTTGATTTAAGTCTTTAGGACGATTCACGCCAAAAAGAATGTAGACTAACGTCTGCAGTGTCGGCTTCTTTTTGGTGCCTTTCTGTTTATGAGGGGCGATCTCTCAAATTGCTGATCAGAGTTGACTGTCGTCTCTGGAATGCTGAAAGTTATTAAGCAGAGACACACAATGCTAAACTCTAACCGAGGAAGCATCCAACCGTGAACTATAAGAATCACATGCACCCAAAAGTCAGCAACGCCGAAATGCAGCTCTTCAGAGCACTCAGCCTTGAAGGCTTGACGGGCGGTATGGTGACGCAGAAACCGATTATTTTGAAGTCAACTATTCCCGATTTCTGCTGGCAAGAAAAACGAAAAGTGATCTATCTCGATGGTGTGCAGGTGCATTCGAAGGATAAGACGCAGCAGCGCGATGAGGAAATTGATGAGTTGCTGGAGATGCAGGGTTGGGAAGTGCTCCGTATCCCTTATGATCCGCCTTTAACTGATGACGCTCTGCGAGAGATCATGGTTGCTATTAAGAAGTTTTTGTGCGTATGCGACGAATAAGTTGTTCTCCGAAGATCAGCTTGCTTCTGCTGGTTCTAGCTGTAAAGTACGTTTAGTCGCTTCTTACTGGGCATTCTTTCTTTGAGCATTATGCTCTTTTGTGAATAAGCTAAAATTTTTTGTTAGGAGATTTGGGTGGTTTTATTAGCTTCACCTTCCATATCGTACCAAATCCGAGAGGCTAAGGTTGAATGGGAGAAGAGCGTAATTCGAGTTTCTTAGGTCATTTGATTAGCCAACTTGACAAGTGGCGACTGCTGCTCATCGTTTTTGTGGTTATATACGGGATTTTTCTCTCGATTAACCTTGGATACATGGCGATGGAGTGGGATGAAGTCAACCACTTCAACGGTGGGCTGATGTTTGCACGAGGACAATTTGATCAGTGGGTTTGGACAAACTCGTTCTACCCGCCTATGTTCGACCTCGCGACCGCATTCTACTTCGTAATAGGCGGTGCAAGCGTGTTCGCTTCGAGGTTTGTGGCGGTGACTTTTTCGCTGTTTTCCGTTGTTGCGGTTTTTGCGATTACTCGGAAGATGTACGGACCAATGACCGCGCTGGTCGCTTCTGTTTTGTTCGGAGTGATGCCCGGGATAATTTGGCTTTCTCGCATGGCGATGATTGAAACC
>JBGOXQ010000147.1:0-5474 GCA_041479225.1 Bathyarchaeia archaeon | reverse complement strand
TGCAAGACATCATTTTAAAATTAGTAGAATGCCCACCCTTTGAAAGGAATTGCTTAAGAAATGGGAATTTTGAGATAGCTTTCGGCGTGATTCCTCCACCGCATGGCTTCTCTCGTGGATGTGAATGGTCGAAGACTGTGGCGTAGATGCCTTTTTTTGCAAGCTCAAACGCACAGTAAGCTCCTGCAGGTCCAGCGCCGACAATTACTACTTTCTTGTGGGGCATAGATACCACTTAGACTTTTCAGATATAAAAAATCATTCAACAACTCCGCATGTATGTAAAGTTGACCTTAATAAGTTATTGAAAGAATTATAAAGATTGCAGAAAGAAATAACATTTAGGCTGTGTGTGGACATGGCGAGGAAAAAACACTCTGATTTCAGCGAAATAAACGCGATTGTGGAGCAGAGAGGCAGAAAAGTACTTGAAAAGTTTGGGCAAGTAGCAGTCGCAGATCTAAGTCAACCCGAACTGCTAACTGTTCTCGGAGACGTTAAAGCTTACTGGAAAGACACGTATAGGCCAGCTTTGACATCTCTATGCTGCGAAGCGGTTGGAGGGCAATCAGAAGCAGCAGATGCTGTGAGTCTTATGATAACGCTTGCCTCGGCTGGCGGTGGTCTGCATGACGATATAATCGACAAATCATTAAACAAACACTTCAGGATGACCATTTTAGGGCTTCACGGCGTCGATAGTGCTTTGGTTGTTGGAGATATGCTGATACTGAAGGCTTGGAAAATGCTTGGAGAAGTGTTGAGACAACCTTGGCAGCCTAAGAAAGTTGCATCGATTGTTGGAGCCTTTGGAAGTTGGACACTGGAAGTGTGCGAAGCGGAGTTTATGGAGACTTTATGCCGACGAAATCTAGACACGGAACTCGAGCACTACCAGAAAATCTTGTGGAAATCAATGGCTGATGCTGAAGGCTGCGCAAAACTAGGATCCATCGTGGGTGACGGATCGGAGGAGGAAATCCAAGCGTTGGCAGAATTTGGTAGATGCCTCGGCTATATGTTCCGACTAGCAGACGACGTGAAAGATGCTCTTAATATAGAAGGAAACCTTCCCGCGCGGTTAGAGTTTGAAAGTGTGCCTCTGCCGTTGCTTTATTCAGCAAAAGCCTCGAAAGAATACTGCCTTAAGATTAAGTCAATTCTCGAAAATCCACCTGCAAACGCATCTGCCATCAGCACGCTTGTGAACGCCTGCTTTGAAACAGGAGCTTTCGCCTACGTTTACGACCTAGCGCGGCAAAATGCAAGAAATGCTGTGTTAAAACTACGTTTAGTTGAACCGAGTGCGTCTCGAAATTGGCTTTCGCTAATGATTCGGAAGCCCTTTGCCGACATTACGGAATTATGTACTTAGAGGTGTCTGTTACCACATCAATGCTGCAACTGGTTGAGTGAACATCACTTTTTTTACATGTTCTTTCATTTCTTTTGGCACTTTGAGGTCTTTGAAGACATCTTCGAGGGCATCGGCATTCTTTGTCTGCAAGGCTCCTACGACTTTTGACAGAAGCTCTTTATCCAAAAGAAGACGGTCCACAAGTAGAGCGTACTCTACTGCCTGTTCCCGTCGGAGCATAGCCTCAGTTTCTTTATCTTTCATCTTTGCTTCTTTCTCCCTTGAATTTTAGAATTAGCAATTAGCTTTTATAGACTTATTACGTATTTAAGTCTTAAGGACTAAGAAAATTGTGGTCTTCAAGTTCTTAACTGAAGATGTTAAGATTTCGAAAAAAAAACTCATAGCTGTCACCATACTTTTTTCTAACACATTTGCATGTTTCTACTTGTATCGCCTTTATTTCCTTAACCCAGTTCCAGCAGACGTTGGAAGCTATTGGTCTTACATCGCTAATTTCCTTTTTTACTCATCCGTCGTTGTTTCTGCCATTGTTGGTAGCTTAATCAGTGAAAGAGTCGATCGCAGGAAATTCTTGTTGACGTGGCTTGCCTTCGGTGCAGTAGCCACAGCCTCCCTAGCCATTTTTCAGGGATTAGAATTCTCGCTACTTTCAAGCGTTCTTATAGGTATTTCCTTCGGTTTAGGTTTTCCATCATGTGTGGCATTCCTCGCAGAATCAACTACTGTTGAGGAAAGAGGACGAGTCTCTGGGGTTGTGATTCTAATAACCTTCGTTATGATGTTTGCCGCAATTTTATTCTCCTCGCTTCTAAATCTTGGATTGGTGGAAATCGTCTTATTAAGCGTTATAATAAAGTCAATCAGTTTTCTTGCGTTGATTATCGATCCCTGCGAAAGAAGTGCAGCTAAGAAAAAATCTTGGAAAAATATCCTGGCATCGAAGGATTTTGGTTCCTACCTTATTCCGTGGTTATTATTCTGTATTGCTTACGGTCTTTCATTAACCGTAGAATCAGGGCTTCCAGACACTCCAGCTTTTCAAGCGTATAATACCATAGGACTTGTTCTTCAATACATCTTCAGTGCTGCCTTTGCTTTGGTAGCGGGCATAATGGCTGACCACTTTGGACGCAAACAACCCATAATAGTGGGGTTAGTGATGCTAGGCGCCAGCTATGCCTTCGTAGGCTTGGCTACCACCCCGTTGAGCTGGGGCATTTATGCAGCTCTGTCTGGCGTTGCGTGGGGTACATTAATGGTGTCCCTTGCACTGACGGCTATAGGGGACTTAGCAGTTCACGGATCAAAGGAGAGAGTATTTGTGCTAGCTATAATTATACCCTTGATGACGCACGTTGGCTTCTCCAGCATTCCAGAAGTTCTCAGCGTCTACGCCCCAGCGAACATCCTATCTTCAGCATTAAGCATTGTCCTCTTTCTTTCTGTCATTCCAATCATCCGAGCCGCTGAGACTTTGCCGGAGAATAGAATTCGGTCGCGGCAAATGAGAAATTACCTAAACAAAATGAGCAAACGCTTTCAGAAGCCAGCAAATGACACCAAGTAGCTCTGCACTGAATAAATCAGCCAAAAAAGCGTACGCAAACGCGCCAAGCAAATTTGAAGACCCAATTTGCATAAATATGGCGGGCGACGGCGGACTTGTACCCTCAACTCCCCAAAGGCTAATGGATTGTCCGTGTTCGGCTGCGGATTGTTTGTCGGCAAAACACTTATAGCGATGTTATAATTAGCTACAGTGTCTCTTGCGGTGAGTATTGATGAATGCGAAGAACGTGCTTGACCTTATCGGCAACACTCCTATGGTTGAGATAAGACGCTTGAATCCTAATCCTAACGTTGAGCTGTACATTAAACTGGAGAAATGCAATCCAGGTGGGTCAGTTAAAGATAGAATCGCCAAGTACATGATAGCGCAAGCTGAAAAATCAGGACAATTGACAAGTGGCAAAACCGTTATTGAGCCTACTAGTGGAAACACAGGCATTGGGTTGGCTTTGGTTTGCCGTGCTAAGGGTTACGATTTAGTTTTGGTAATGCCTGAAACCATGTCGTTGGAGAGGCGCCAAATTTTGATTTCGTTGGGAGCTAAAATTTTGTTGAGTGATGGATCTAAGGGCATGGATGGTGCGGAAGATTTGGCGCATGAGATTGTTAATCGAAATCCTGACAGGTATTTTATGCCCAATCAGTTTGCAAATGAGGCAAATGTTTTGGCTCATTATGAAACGACAGGTGAGGAAATCTGGCGAGATACCGCGGGGCGAGTTACTCACTTCATTGCTGGAATTGGAACGACTGGAACGTTGATGGGGATTTCGAAACGGCTTAAAGAGTACAATCCAGCCGTGCAGGTTATTGGGGTGCAGCCTGAGTCTGGAACGGCGATTCAGGGCTTGAAAGATTTGAGGAGTCAGTATGTGCCATCAATTTGGAAGCCAGAGTTGGTTGATGAAATTTACGACGTAAATCCTAAGGTTGCCGAGGAGGCTTCGAGGCTTCTTACTTTGCAGGAAGCGATTTTTGTAGGTCCTAGTTCAGGAGCCATATTCCACGTTGCTGCGGAAAAAGCGAAGGCAATCGAGAAAGGCGTGTTGGTCGCGATTGCTCCAGATGGAGGCGAAAAATACTTGAGCACGACATTGTGTGACCCTGTGCTCTGCCTGGACTGCGTTAAGAAATATGGGCTTAAGTGTTCCTACAGTGATGGTCGTCCGATTATGAAAGGTGACAAATCCACAGTGGAGTCGATTTTCTCATAAGGCAAAATTTTGAGAGGTTAGGGCTGTGATTTCTTAAATAGTAATCAGAATTGAGGGCAGAAGGACGAGATTTGGTCAATACTTTAGACTCATGGACATGCTAATGAAAAGCAGGAAAGATTGATTCTATCTGCAAAACTGCAAGTTGTCAGCTTTAAATCACAAAAAGCGCAAAGCTTTTCTTCTTTAACTTACAATTTTAATAGCCAAAAGCGAAGGGTGGAGGAAAAAGAACATCATCAGAAGCCTGAGAGCAGCGTTGAAAAAGAAGAACGCTAGATGCCTCCGCTTGTCTCTTTCTTTACTTATTATCCTCCTTTTGAACTTGGTTTTCTCAAGCTTATTTTTGGAAAATGCAGCTGCCCAAACACCTTATAGCACGACTGGAACTATCAAGAAGGATGACGTAAATTATCATGTTCTTTACAACGTTCAAGTGAACGACTTAGTAATAATAACGGTCAACCCAAGTACCTTTGCTAATTTCTATACTGAAGTTTATGATTCGGAATTATCTGAATTGGACTGGAGCGGCTATAAGAGTGGCGCTCACTCGTACAACTTTAGAGCCGCAAAAGCCGGTAGTTACGTCCTCAAAATCTGGACTAGTGACTCATACGAATTCAACTATTCCATTGATGCCTCCCACCAAGTTTCCACCGGAAACCCGCTTCAAGCCACACCCTACTCAACTACTGCCCCAATTCAGACCAACAGCATTGCGTATAAGTCCATTTATGGCGTGAACGTAGGCGATTTATTACTAATCAGTGTAAGCTCAGACAAATTTGCCAACTTTTACACAGAAGTGTATGCTCCAAACTTAACTGAGCTCTCATCGAGTGGCTACACAGGCTCTGTAGGGTATCATGCCTACAACTATAAAGCAACATCCGCAGGAGACTACCTGATTAAAATTATCACTAGCAGCAGCTACGCCTTCAATTACACATTAAAAAGCTCTCACAGTCTAACATCAACAAGTACCTCGGCACCTTCATTTTCATCGACCCCCAGCCCTACGTCTTCATCGCCTACTCCTCCTCCAACGCAAGCTCCTACACCATCGCCCACGCCCTCTTCTTCCGTAGCCCCCAACCCTTCATCGAGTAATGAAGTAACACTATTCAGTGACGATTTTGAAAGCTACGATATTGGAACTTTCCCATCAGGCGGCGGGTGGGAACTCGTCTATAGTGGAACTGGCTCCCAAGATCAAATTATCGTCAACAGCTACTCAGTCTCTCCTACGAGAAGCCTTCAATTGTGGGGAAACCCAAGCTGGTCTGCCGCTGTTCAAAAGCATTTCA
>JBGOXQ010000146.1:0-5482 GCA_041479225.1 Bathyarchaeia archaeon | reverse complement strand
GTGAAGCGAATGAGCTGAAAGCTACACTTGATATTTTGAATTCGGTCCTGCTTGAGAAGGGATTTAGACGGGGAGACATCAAGGAGGCAGCCGCTCCCAAAGAAGCCCCAGCGCAACCTAAAGAAGCTCCGCCTAGAGAGCAGAAAACAGGGTATCAGGGTGGAGAGCCAGAAAACGTCATTCCGCTGAAAACGATAAACGATGAGTCTCTGGCAATTATTTTTTTGGAGAAAGACTCTATTCATGTTATGCCTGATGAGAGCAAGAATTTCAGCGTGAACACGCCACCTTTCGGCAACTTCCTCGTAGAGCGAGTATTGGCGAAGATGCAGGATAAAGACAACGAACTTGTACGCATGAAGCAGTTGATGCCTGACAAAATGTTCAGCTACAACATCGTTCGCGAAGGCGACTTAATCCGTGAAATCGTAATCCGCAATGTGGATGAGGAGAGGTTTAAGGAGTTGAAGTCGAGCATTCGCTGGACGCTTGAAAAGATGTATGAAAAAATGAAGGGACCGCAGTAAACGCTATTTCGGCATGTGCTTCTGCAGGGCAGTATCGTACTGTTTTCTGGGGCAGAGACCTACGATTCGGTCCACTTCGTCACCATCTTTTAGAACTATCACGGTGGGGATGCTGTAGACTTGGAATTTCTCGGCCGTTTGAGGGTTTTCGTCAACGTCAAGTTTGGCTACAAGGACTTTTCCAAATAGGTCTCGGGCGAGTTCCTCAATTGTGGGTGCTAGGGCTCTGCAGGGTCCACACCAGCCTGCCCAGAAATCAACCAGAATTAAGGGGTTTTTTTTAGTTGTCTCTTCAAAATTTGCGTCTGTTAGGTGAAAGGGTGGGTTTGCCATAAAATTTTTTCTCCTTAGTTATGTTATATAATTCTCTATTCTGGTTTGATATAAACCGTTCGCGTGCAGTTCATTTGCAGGCTTTCAGGTCTTCCCACAAACCCTTGAACGCACGATACGCTTTTTCAGGGTCAGACATTCCAGCGGCTGCTTTCTCGAAGGGACACATGCCTGCCTTGTTCGCGTCCAAAACGTTTTCTACCAATTCGCGCCATTGGACATTGATTTTGTTCTGTTTGAAAACAGCATGAGCTTTTCTGCTGAGGATTGCGGCGTAGACTTCTTTTATTTTGACATACATGCAGAGTAATGCGATGGCTTTTCCAGCCACGCGGTCAGCAAGCGACGCGCCTTCCAGTTTGCTGCCAAGTTTTTCTATAGCTTCGAGGAATCCGCTGATTCGGTGGCTTTTTGTGGCGAAGAGGACTTCGTTGTTTTTTACTATTACAAGAGTCAGGTTTTCTTCGTAGAGTTCCGTTTTAGCTATATCCAAGTCGGTCATGATTGGTTCACACATTAAGGGTTGGATAGTCCTAAAATCTCTTCCGTCTTTTGATCGAAATGTTCAGGTGTTGTACACGTTCGAGTCTATTGAGTATTAAAACATAATATATAAGAATGCCGGGCTAAAATAGAAACCCAAGATGCAACCTAAAGCTAAAATTTCAGGCGCAATCTTAATCCTCGCATCAGTTCTTGCATTACTCAACTGTGCCTTCGCAAATGGCACGCTGACACTTGCCATTCCCACTTTTGGACCACCAACCGTCCAAACGCCCCAAGAAAACGTCTCCGCTACGATTTCTCAGGTTAATGGAGCTTTGTGGGCGCAAGTTGACGCGTCATACAGCATGAGTACAGTCCACAAGTATGGAGACATATATGAGTGCGGCAATGGCAGCCGTGCAGTGCTTTATAACCAGTTAGACGCATATTATCCCGTTCCGCCAAACGCTGCTGATATTAGCTTAAAAATGGACGACAAAGACTTAAACTGGAGACAAAGCGACAATACTGCACCCGCTCAGCTTTATGGACAGAGTCTGTCTGAGGTGCATTGGTCCATTGCGCCTGTTCCAGCGAATTTCCAAATAATAGCGCACTACGAGCATCCTGTTTCTGCGGAGAACGGGAACTATATATTCCTGTATTCTTTCGGCTCGCGGTTCACTTTAGACAAAATTGGTGCAGAATCAAACAACTGGTACAACTATTCCACAGCGTTTTTTGATATATGCGTGATGCTGAACTATATCGGAAACATAAATGCATACTCAATCGACAACGGCGGAAAACTGACGCCTGCAAACTGGACAGTTACGAAAGAGAATTCAGCTAACATAATCCACGTGATAGTTGCAGATGGCACTCCTTCGGGCGCTGTGGTTCTCTTTAATCAGGAACCAGAGCCTACACCTTCAGCTTCGCCCACTCCTAGCATTTCGCCTCAGGCTACTGCTTCAATACAACCCATAGTTTCCGTTATCCCCGCTGCAGAAAATGCTACAACTGCTGAAAATTCAAACAGCGTAATCTATGTAGTGATTGCCTGTGTTGCCATAGGGCTAGTGGCAGTTGCTTTAGTGCTTAAGAAAAGACACAGATAAGGGCACGGTTTTCCCTATTAAAATAAGGCTTTGCGTGTTGATTACTCTTTTTCTGGTTTTTCTTCTTCAGCGCTTTCTTCGCTTTCCTCTTCTTGTGCAGATTCATCCAGCGTCTTCTGCTCTTCCGTCCTCAGCAACGCGTCTATGAGTGTTTTCTGGTCCACTTCCGCGCGGGTACGCCAATCTAAGTATAATTGCTCGTTGTCATCCTGCTGCAAGTAGCCGTAGCGGAGATATCGGTCGATGTTTAAGCCGACTTTCCAGCCTGGAAGCTTCTCGCCTAAAAGCTCTTCTACGTCTCTGCGGGCTGCCTGTCCTTTCTTGCTGATGATGTAGGAGATTGTTACGGCTAAGCCTGCAAGGTCGTCTATACGCCAGCCAATCATTTTGGCTTCTTTGGGCTGCAGGTCCCCTCGTAGTGTCACGTAGAATCGGGCTTTATCCTGCTCCTCTAACGTGGGTTTTTCAGGGGTTTTTTCTTGTTCTTCATAGACCGTTTTAACCTGCAAATCCAAGTTCTTCAGGTAGTCATCCAAAACATCCAGCACTTTGGGATAGTCTGAGCCCAGCGCCTTGTGGAGTTCCCAGCCTTTCACTCCTGGTTTCATGTGTCTGCGGAAGAACAGCATGTGCGTTGCACGCTTCATTTTTGCTGCGTAGACGCCTTTTCGTTTTCCTGTGCTCATTCTTTTTCGCCTCGCTTCCACTTCTGCCAACTGTCAAAAGATAACGCGATCGGTATGGAGACTGACTGCTTGGTAAGTTTGGCTGATGGCTCTTCCAGCGGACTGATGTAGATTTCGTCTTCCAACGGAATAAGTTCTAGTGTCGCGTAGCCGTAGGTGATGAGGAAGCTGGTGATGTAAGCGCGTTGTACAGTTTCTTCGTATGTTTCTGCGCCGACGAAATCCATGTAGAATACTTTGCCGTCTACGCCTTTCTCTTGCACTATACCCTTCAGTTGTAGCCAGTAACGGTCCAGTTCCGCGCTGAAAGCTTCGTCTCGTATTATGCTTTGGTCGATGAGTTCTTCTCTACTAGCTGTTCCAGTTGCGGTTTCAGCAACCATGAGTTCAGGCCACCTGTCCTTCAGAGGCACGAGTGCGTTCCAGTAGCGCATGGCTTCGGAGAGGCTGTGGATTGTGATTTGTTCCAGCTCAACCGTAGGGTGCCAAGCTTGTAGGAATGCGTGGGTGATTTCAGCTTGGTTTTTCTGCATGATTTTCTCTTCCAGCAAAAACGGGTCTGTGTACAGCGATGTGCTGCGTTGTTTTACCCATTCGCTTTGGAGTTTGATTACTGAGGCTAAATGGTATATTGCTTCGGCGTCCAAGTTCAGGTCTTCAGGTTGGTCCCATTGGGGGAAGTATTCTTGGACTATGCGGATAATCTCATCCACGTTCAGCAGAAACGGGTCAACCGTGTGTGCTTCGATGGCTTGCATCATTTCGATTATGCGTTGCAGTTTGTCTCTGCCCAGCTTTTTGTGCTCATGCGGCTTATGGGTTTGCATTAGGACACGACCTCTTTGACGACTGATTTGCCTTCGACGTTTTGGACGGTGATGAGGTTGGCGTTTTCCTGGGCGAACGTGATTTGGCTGGGTGTGATGACGACGTATTGTGCGTTTGCGTCTTTTATTGTGGATATGAGGATTTTGGCTATCATTTCGCGGTTGCGTGGGTCCATGTGAATGTCATACTCATCTACTGCGCGGAATGGTGAACGCACGTGTTGCTGTAGTGCGAGCAGGAAGCTCATGGTTGCGGTGGTTCTTTCTCCGCCTGACTGCGTGTAAGCATCCAATGGCACGGGTTTTCCACCTTTGAAACCCACAAGAATCTCTAAGCCCGCAGTCTCGATTTCCTGCGTGTTGCCTAAACGGACTTCGCCTGCGGCGCGGGTTTGCTCCATGATTTTCTGGTATTCTGTGTTTACGCGGTCCAGCAGGTTCTGGATGACGTTGCGCCATGACTGCATGCGGGTTGCCACTTCTTCTAGGGCTTTTTGGCGGTTTTCCGCTACCACCTGTGCTTTCTCTTTTAGCTCGAGGAAGAGTTTGCTGTAGGATTCGTACATGCGTTCTATGTCTTCGGAAACGGCTGCGAGGGCGGCTAGGTGTCCATCGGTTTCGCGGATTTCGTTGATGATATCAGCTGGGCTTTTGACTACTGCAATTCTGGCACCATGCTCCGATGCTTTGCTAGCTGAGGCTTCTAAGCTGGTTTTGGCGGTTTTAATTGAGGCTTCTATTTCCGTGAGGTTTTCAGTTGCGTTTTCCCGTCTGTACTGTAGTAGCGCGATTTGGATGCGGTTATCAACGACGGTGTTGGTTATTTTGTCGATAGTTTCTTCAAGGCTTTGCATGTGGATTTGGTTTTCTTTCGTTTTCTCTTTTGCTTTAGCGGATTGCTGGCTGCTGTTTTGCATGAGTCTTTGGAGGTTTTCGGGTTGAAGCATCTTTAGCTGACTATTGCGAACTGCTTGTTCTATGGTTGAGACTTCTTGGAGAAGCTGCTCCGCCAGCGCTGCCGTGGCTTCGTTTCTGGCGATTTCGTGTTCGAGGCTTAGGCGGTCGGTTAGGGTTTTTTTGTTTTCTTGCTTCAGCTTCGCTTGCTCTTCGGATTCGGTTTGCAGTTGTGCTTGTGTGGTTTGGGTTTGTTCTTCGATTTTGCTGAGGGTTTTCTGGATTTTTGCACGGTTAGCCTCTAATTCGCGGACTGCGACTTCGCGGCGTTCTACTTCTGCCCATGCCAGTTCCCGCTCCAGAAACCGCCTTTTGGTCTGCAGTTGTTTCTTTTCTTGGAATTTCTCGTACTGTTCCCGCCAATAGCTCAGTGTTTGCTCTGCTGATTCGAGCAGTTTTGTGACTGATTCTGATCGGCTGAGGATGCGGGTGAGTTTCTGTTGAGCTTGAACTACGTTTTCTCGGAAAGGTTCCAGTCCGACGGCGGCTTCGACCATGCGGAGCTTCTCCACGTTGCTGAGCACGGTGAATTGTTCCACCATGTTCTG